>JBOGOY010000594.1:0-3640 GCA_050748185.1 Pyrinomonadaceae bacterium | reverse complement strand
GGACATGAACACGCTGATCGCGGTGGGCACGGGCGCGGCCTATCTCTACTCGGTTGCGGCGACGTTTGCGCCCGGCTTCTTCGCCGGGGCGACCGGCGGCCACGATTCGATGACCGGCATGTCGCCGCTGATCGACGGAATGCCGTTCGATTGGGGAGTCGCGCCGTCGGCCCCCGTCTATTTCGAGGCGGCGAGCGTCATCATCGCGCTGATCCTGCTGGGCCGGATGCTCGAATCGCGCGCGAAGGGGCAGACGAGCGATGCGATCCGGCGGCTGTCGAGTTTGCAGGCGAGACAAGCGCGGGTGGTGCGCGACGGGCGCGAGATGAACATCGTCATCGAAGAGGTCGTGCCCGGCGACACAGTGATCGTGCGGCCGGGCGAGAAAATTCCGGTGGATGGCAAAGTTTCTGACGGCGCATCGGCGGTGGACGAATCGATGTTGACGGGCGAGAGCCTGCCGGTCGAGAAGCATCCGGGCGACGAAGTCTTCGGCGCGACGCTGAACAAGACCGGCTCCTTCCGCTTCAAGGCCACGAAGGTAGGTCGAGACACGGCGCTCCAACAGATCGTCAAACTCGTGCAGGACGCGCAAGGCTCGAAGGCCCCGATCGCGCGCCTCGCGGACGTGACGAGCGGCATCTTCACGCCGATCGTGATCTGCGTCGCGGTCGCGACTTTCGTCGTGTGGTTTGTCGCCGCTCCGGCGGACGTGCGCTTTACAATGGCGCTCGTCAATTTCGTCGCGGTGCTGATCATCGCCTGCCCGTGCGCGCTGGGGTTGGCGACGCCGACGGCGATCATGGTCGGGACGGGGAAGGGCGCGGAGTACGGCGTGCTGATCAAAGGCGGCGAAAGCTTAGAGACGGCGCACAAACTCGACACCATCGTGCTCGATAAGACCGGCACGATTACGCGAGGGCAGCCGGAGTTGACCGATGTCGTCGCCGCCGCCGCGAACGGCGCGCTTGACGAAAACGAGTTGCTGCGCCTCGTCGCTTCGGCCGAAGCGCGCAGCGAGCATCCGCTCGGCGAAGCCATCGTGCGCGGCGCTGAAGCGCGCGGCCTCAAACTGGCGGAAGTCGCCGACTTCAACGCCGTCGCCGGGCACGGCATCGAAGCCGAAGTCGTTGGACGTCGTTTGTTACTCGGAAACGTAAAGTTGATGCGCGACCGAGAGATCGCGCTCGAAGGTTTCGAGGCGGAGGCGGGGCGGCTCGCGACCGAAGGGAAGACGCCGGTGTACGCGGCCGTTGACGGCCAATTAGCCGGCCTCTTGGCGGTCGCCGATAACGTCAGACCGGAATCGAAAGCGGCGGTCGCGTCGATGCGGCGCGAGGGGCTGGAAGTCGTATTGATGACCGGCGACAACCGGAGCACGGCCGAAGCGGTCGCCCGGCAGGTTGGCATCACGCGCGTGCTCGCCGAAGTGCTGCCCGAAGGCAAGGCCGCCGAGATCAAGCGGCTGCAAGCGGAGAAGCGGATCGTCGGCATGGTCGGCGACGGCATCAACGACGCGCCCGCGCTGGCGCAGGCCGATGTCGGCATCAGCATCGGGACGGGCACGGACGTGGCGATCGAAGCTTCGGACATCACGCTCATCCGCGGCGACCTGCGCGGCGTCGTGACGGCGATTGCCCTTTCGCGCGCGACGATTCGCACCGTCAAACAGAACCTCTTCTGGGCGTTCGTCTACAACGTCGTCGGCATCCCCGTCGCCGCTGGCCTGCTCTACCCTCTGACGGGTTGGCTGCTCTCGCCGGTCATCGCGAGCGCGGCGATGTCTTTGTCCAGCGTCTCGGTCGTCGCCAACAGTTTGCGGCTGCGTCAATTCAGCGCGCCATTGAAGGGAGATGGATGATGGACACCACGGAAATCTCGGTCGTGATCGGTGGCGTCGTCTCGGTCGCGTTCGTGCTCTGGTATTTTTTCGGCGAGCGCGAAGCGGCGGCGGCCTCGGTCGGCGCATCCGGCGTGCAGGAGATCAAAATCACGGTCAAGGGCGGCTACTCGCCTGACGTGATCGTGGTGAAAGAGAATGTTCCGGTGCGACTCGACTTCTACCGCGACGAAACCGCATCATGCAGCGAACAGGTCATCTTCGGCGACTTCCAAATAGCTCGCGACCTGCCGGCTTTCAAAACCACGCCGATCGAGTTCACGCCCGACAAAGCAGGTGAGTTCACGTTCACCTGCGGCATGAACATGATGCGCGGCAAGCTGATCGTCAAACCAGACTGACGCGGGCTCGTCCTTATGCCGGCGCTTGAAGTTTCCAAGTAGATAAACGGCGGGACAGAGCGCGGCCGTTGAACGCCAGTTCAGCGTTTCGGACAGGAGTTGTATGAACAAAATTCTTGTTGCCACGGCCCTTTCACTGTTGGCGCTGGTCGCCGGGTCTGAAGTTAGTGAAGCTCGTGCCTCGGCCCAAAGTATTGACACGGGCCAATTCATGATCGGCGTCTTGAGGGCTGACGGCGCGCTCGTGCCCTTCGCTCAGTACGGCAACGGCGGCTGGTGGAATCCATGGCCCCGGCCGCGCCAGCCCACCCGGAGTATCTACGCCGCGAGCACTGAAGTGATCCCCCATTCATTGGGCGAACTACCGGAGCCGTGGTTCAGACAGTGCGGGAAGATACCGACTACTTGGTACTTCTGGTCGTCGGCCGGTACGCCGACGGCGCTCAAGGCGTCTAAAGTCGTGCAGGTTGAGAATCATTCACAAACTAACTGGGCGCTGTTGACGGATTTCCCTAAACAGACCTCGGAAGACGGCCACCATCGCAACATAGGTGTGGCGTTGAATGTGAACGAGAAGATCGAGCCGATGATCGAGATCACAACGGAGAGCGCGGAGGGGGCAGACATTGCTTCCTTCGTCAAGCAAACCTTCGACGACGCCGAAACCGTCGAGTTCGATCGCATCCGCGCGGAAAGCCCGCCGGTGATGGGCGAGTGGGCGATAAGCGCTTTTGCTTTGTCCGGCGAAGAGCGGGCCAAGGTCAAGATGTCTGTCACGAGTTTGTACCGCGGGAAGTTGAGCGTGAGCGGCGAGCGCCTCTACTACTTTGAAGCCGAGAAGCAATACCCCAAAACAGCCGCCTCAAATGATCGGGGTTGCCATGATGTTTCCTTGTTTCAAGGATGGATTTCAACACAGGGCAAGGGCGGCTTGGGTTTGATGAGTAATCACTTGATGTTGACGGACTGTGACAGGAAAGGCCCGAGCACGACGACGCCGCTCGGGATGATGAATGTGAAGAACCGGACCTTTCTGTTTGTCAGGGAACATGGTTGGGAGGATGAAAGCTATATCATTCTCGAACTGAACGATTCCGGGCTTCATCGAGTGCTTGAGACTTTCGGAGGCTAAACTCGGCAGTCGCGACGATGCACAGACGCTATAAAGAAATTATCTTCGGGCTGCTGCTCGGCGTGGCGGGTGTCGTCTCAGGCGAGTGTGAGGACTGTGACCCGAAAGACTTTCAGCCCTCGGCGGCCCTGCCCTACACGCCTTGTCATTACCCACATTTTCAGGTCTTCATCTGTAAGCCCCAAGCTAAGTCTTGTAGCCTCTGCCAACCTCGCCAGAGTGTTTGCCAGCCCGGTTCGCCATCACTTTTTCGTCCGATGAAGCCGC
>JBOGOY010000593.1:0-3647 GCA_050748185.1 Pyrinomonadaceae bacterium | reverse complement strand
GGATGCGGCGGCATGCAAGTCTAGGTTACAAAACTCCCGACGAGTTCGAGCGGGAGTGGCACATTAACAATAAAACAAAGGAGGTGAGTAGCGAGAGGGTTGTGTCCAGCAAAACTTGACCATCTCACCAGTTCTTGGTCAGTGAATCTGGGATTGGAGTTGTTACTCAAGCGTTGAAAACAGGTTTCTGATTGAGTATCGTAAACGTGACAGACAAGCACATATAGTTGAATCAGTTGAATCTCCATGGTAAGAGAATTCTACCAATTTGGCTGGCTTGTCTGTCATTCCAACTCCTGATTCACATTCATCATTCTTTCGCTGAGGCGGGGTTGAACGGGGAATAGCCGAGGAAGCGCCAATTTAAAGCGTACCGCGGCGCGGTTGCCAGCACTTCTTCGAGCGTGAACTCGACGACGCGCTCGGCCCCGGCGAACTGCGCGGCGCGCCCGGCGTCCCAGACGATGCGCGCGCGGCCGGTGAGTTGAAGATTGGTCCCATGCGCGAAGTTGGGGAAAAGCAGTCCGGCGCGCGGGTTAACACTGAGGTTGCCAAGCGTCTGAAACATCATGTTGCCCGCATAGTCGGGCCAGATCAGCGTGCGCTCATCAAGCACGCGGACAAAACCGGGCTGCCCGCCGCGGTGCGAGGCGTCGGCCCCACCCTCCGGGTGATGGCTCGCGATAAAAAAGGTGTCGGCGGCGGCGATCAGTTGTTGCTGCGCGGTGGAAAGAGAATGACGACTGGTCCCCTCGTGTTCAGGTGCGGGCGCGTTATTTTCGTTCGCCTTGTCTCTCTCGGCTTCCCATACGCGGGCCTGAATATACTTGGGGCAATTGGAGAAGACCTGTTCGGCGGCGACGGTGAAGGCGTCATCTCCCGACGCTTCCACGACGCCGTTCAAGCGCATCCGCCGGCGCGAGACGAACTCGATGAACAGCAGGCCGAGCGGCGCGCCTGCGTTCAGGTTGGCGGCGAGCGGATCGCCAGTCGCGGGGCGGGCACTGAGGCGGACGCGCCGCTCATCGAGGACCGTCGCGAAGCCGGACGCGCCCGTCAGCAGAGAGGCCCAGACGCTCCCGTCGGTCGAGACAGAGCCGGCTACCGCGAAAGGCTGCTGCGCCATGAAGACGCGCGCGGCCGGAGGGATGGCGGGCCGAATGCTGTGCCCCACCCGCTCCGCCATCGCGGCCACGCCCGCTCGCGCCTGCACCTCCAACTCGCCTTGATGAAACGTCTGCTTCATCTCGCTTTCTCTGCAAACAGGGTCTTCACCCGAAGGTCACCGCTCCCGGTACGGCATTAACGCTCAGGATTAAAAGAACCCGCAGGATGGCGCGCCGGCCGTCGGGGCGTGCAGCCCTTCCGCGCCGGTCGGGCTGTAAACTTCGAGGCGGATGCCGTCCGGGTCTTCAAAGAAGACGCCGCCCGATGCGGCCCCCTCGGCGTGCGGCACCACGCCGTCATGCAGGAGGCGCACGCCGTCTGCGCGCAACTTACCTTCGACCGCTCGAACCTGCTCGATCGAACCAACCTGAAATGAGAGGTGGTGCAGCCCGGGCCGCGCACGCTCGAAGCGCCCCTCGCCCTGCTGCCAGAGCGTCAGAATCAGTTTCTGCTGGTCGCCGAGAAAGGCATAGCGCCGCCCATCTTCCTCCGACTGACCCATCAATTCAAACCCGAAAATGCGGCGGTAAAAGTCGCGCGAGCGCGCGAGGTCGCTCACGTTCAAGCCCACGTGTCCCGTCTGGAAGCCGTGCGCGGCAATGTTGTCGATCGTCATATGCGTCTCTCCTGCGTCTGAATGATTAACTAGCTAAGTCTAGTTTTGACGGTTATAGCGAAATCGCGCTAACCTGTCAAGCCACATTTAGCCGGTTGATCGAATTTCGGTGCGGAGAATTGAAGGGGTGTCGGAAACAGCCGCGGGGCAAAATTTTTACTTCGTCGCCAACGACCTGAGCCTCGACTTGGTGAACACCGAGGCGATGATTGACGGCCGCCCGGCCGATCTGTTGGGAGAGTTCGCCGACCTCTTGGCGTGGGCGGAGCGGACGGAGATTCTCGACCGGGCGGGGGCGCGGCGTCTGTCCGAGCGCTGGGCGGGGACGCGCGAGGCGTCGCGCGCGTTAGAGAGTGCGCGCGCGTTGAGGGCACGCTTGCGAGCGCTGGCCGAGCACGTCGCCAAAGGGGCGGGCGTGCCGCAGGCGTCGGTGGACGAGATCAACAACCTGCTGCGTCGGTCGGCGGGTCATTACGAGGTGAGGCGCGTGCGCGGCGGCTTCGAGAAGCGTTTGTTGCTGAGTTGCGAGGAGCCGTCGCAGTTATTGGTCCCCGTGGCCGAGGCCGCCGCCGACCTGCTCTGCCACGGCGATCTGTCGCTCGTCAGGAAATGCGAGAGCCAATCGTGCATCCTCTATTTTTACGACACGACTAAAAATCACAGCCGGCGTTGGTGTAGTATGAGTGCCTGCGGCAATCGTCTGAAGGTGGCGGCACACTACCAGCGGCGGCGTGAGGGCGCGCCCGCGGCGGCGGCGACGCGCAAACGCCGCCTTACTCAAAGTGACAAGTGACAAGTGACAGGTCAAAACAGTGACGGGTGACGAGCAAGCACTGCCTTTCTCCTGTCACTTGTCACCCGTTACTGTTCACTCTCTGCTCTTGTCACTGTTCACCCGTCACTTCTGATGACTTAGCAGTATGGAAAACATCGACTCCGTTTTGCCGTTCCTCGTCATCCTGCTCCCCTTTCTGTTCATGGGCGGCGTGGTCGTGCTAATCATCATTCTGGTCAAAAAGCGCAACGCCGAGTTGCGCGAGCGCGCGCGGCAGATGCAGGCCGCATCGGTGACGCAACTCGGCTGGCCCTACGCCGCCGAGTCGCCGCTCGAATTCTTCTCCGGCCACGAACAGTTCGAGACGTTCTCGACCGGACATTCAAAAGAGATTCGCAACCTGATCCACGGCGAGCGCGAAGGGACGCGCGTCGCGGTCTTCGACTTCGACTACACCGTCGGCCACGGCAAGAGCCGGACGACCTATTCACAGACGATCTTAGTGCTTGAGTCGGAGAAACTGGGCTTACCCTTCTTCTCGATGCGCCCGGAAAACTTCCTGCACCGCATTGCCGGCGCGTTCGGCTATCAGGACATAGACTTCGCGCAGCGTCCCGGCTTTTCGGGCTTCTATCTGCTGCGCGGTCAAAACGAACTACACATCCGTGAGGCTTTCGCCGAGCGCGTCCTCGCCTATTACGAGCAGAATCCCGGCCTCTCGACCGACGGTGGGGGACAGCGTTTGCTCTGCTACCGGCAGAACTCTAAAGTCCCGCCGGAGCAGTTGCGGCAGTTCGTCGAATGGGGCTTAGGGCTCGCAAAACTTTTCCAGCGCACTTACTGATGCGGAAGTGACAGGTGAACAGTGACAAGTGACAGGAGCAGAAAGTGAACAGAGATAGGTGACAAGCAATAGAAGACGGACGGTTCTTGCTTCTCACCTGTCACTTGTCACCAGTCACTCCGGAGACTGTCATGCGGCAAGACGAATTGACTGAACTGATCTCGCAATTAGGCGCGATGCCCGAAGAGTTGAGGCGACTGGTCGAGGGTATCCCGGAGGGCGTGCGCGCGTGGAAACCTTCCGCA
>JBOGOY010000592.1:0-3649 GCA_050748185.1 Pyrinomonadaceae bacterium | reverse complement strand
ATCATCTGCTTCTTGCCACTTGTCACCTGTCACTCGTCACTCATCACTCGCTGCTCCTATCACTCCCGATCGATCAAGCCGTCTTCTGCGCGCGGGTGAAATCCGCCGGCTTCTCGCCTTCTTCGGCGCGGCGGCGCAGATCGTAAAGTTTCATCAGCGCTTCGACGGGCGACAGCGCGTCGGGGTCAATCTCAAGCAGGCTTTGCGCGAGTTGAGATTCGAGCGTCGCGGAAGTCGCGCGGCCGTCCGTTCCGGCCTGCTTCGGCGGCGCGACGTAGATGCGTTCGTGATGGCTGCCGGCCTCATACTCGCGCAGCAGTTCTTCGGCGCGACGGACGACGGGCCGCGGAAGGCCGGCGAGTTTGGCGGCGTACACGCCGTAACTCTTCTCGGCCATGCCGGGGCTGATCTTGTAGAGGAAAATTAATTCGCCGTCCCGCTCGGCGATCTCGACGCGCAGGTTTTCGAGGCGCGGGAGCAACGAGGCCAGTTCAGTTAACTCATGGTAATGCGTTGCAAAGAGCGTCTGTGCCCTCAGCCGCGGGTGGTTGTGGACGTATTCGAGGACGGCGCGGGCGACGGCCAGACCGTCGTAGGTCGAAGTGCCGCGTCCGAGTTCATCGAGCAGGATGAGCGAGCGCGGGCCGGCGTGGTGAAGAATGTGGGCCGTCTCGACCATTTCCGTCATAAAGGTCGATTCGCCGCTGCCGATGCGATCGTAGAGGCCGATGCGCGTGAAGATGCGATCACAGAGTCCGACCTGTGCCTCGCGCGCGGGCACGAAACTGCCGGCCTGCGCCATTAACACAACGAGCGCCGCCTGCCGCAGGTAGGTCGATTTGCCGCTCATGTTCGGCCCCGTGATGAGCGCGATCTGCGGCGCGTCTTCGCCGCCGAGCGCGAGATCGTTGGCGACGAAGTCACCGCCGTCAGTCGCCGCGCGTTCGAGCACGGGATGACGGCCTTCGCGAATGCGGACGCCCGGCGCTTCCGTCATAACCGGTCGGATGTAATTAAATTTCAGGGCCGCTTCGGCGAGCGCGGCGACGGCGTCGAGGTAGGAAACGGTACCGGCCGCGGCGAGAATGTCGTCGCGGCTCTTCCCGATCTCGGCGCAGACCTGTCGGAACAGGCTCGACTCGAGTTCGGCGATCCGCTCGCGCGCGTTGGCGACGAGCGCCTCGTGCTCTTTCAGTTCGAGGGTGACGTAGCGCTCGGCGGCGGCGAGCGTCTGCTTGCGCGTGTACGCGGCAGGGACCAGATGCAGATTCGGGCGCGTGACCTCGATGTAGTGGCCGAAGACTTTGTTGTAACCGACGCGCAAACTCTTGATGCCGGTGCGCGCACGCTCGCGCTGCTCCATCTCGGCGAGGAACGAGCGGCCGCTCTTCAGCAACTCGCGCAGGCGATCCAATTCTTCCGAATAGCCGGCTCGGATGACTCCCGATCCTTCCGCCACACGCTTCGGCAACTCGTCGGCGACGGCCGCGCGGATCGCCTTCAGCGCCTGCTCGCACGCCGGCAGGGCGGCGAGCAGAGACTCGAAGCGGGACGGCTCTCTGTGCAGCACGGCGCGGACGCGCGGCAACATTTCGAGGCTCTGGCCGAGCGCGAGAACTTCCTGCGCCGAGGCCGCGTTGGCGCGGAGCCGGCCGAGCAGGCGTTCGAGGTCGTGCGTCAGATCGAGGGCGGCGAAGAGTTCGGCGCGCCCGCGTTCTTGTTCCGCGAACCACCCGACGTGCTCGTGACGACGCTCGATTTCCAGTTTGTCGAGCAAGGGTTCGCGCAGCCAACGGCGCAGGCGGCGGCCGCCCATCGGGGTGCGCGTCTGGTCCAGCACCGACAGTAGTGAGGCGGAGCCCTCGGCGGCGTCGAAGATTTCGAGGCTGCGGATGGTCCGCGCGTCGAGCCGCATGAAGCTGCCCGGCTGGTAACTGGTGAGGCGCGTCAACTGGCTCGCCGCGCCGATCTGCGTCTCTTGCAGGTAAGCGACGAGCGCCCCGGCGGCGGCCGTCGCCAGCGGCGACTTACCGAGACCGAAAGGCGCGAGCGAGCGTGCCCCGAAGTGGTCCAGCAGAACATTCTTCGCCGCCTGTGGCGCGAAACTTTCATCGTCGCGATGCGTGACGAAACCGCGGAGCGACGACGCTTCAACTTTGAGCCCGCGTGGCAAAACCAATTCGGCCGGCGCGAGGCGTTGCAACTCGGCGAAGGCATCGGTGGCGGCTAATTCGGTGGCGACGAACTCGCCCGTCGTCACGTCCGCGTAAGCGATGCCCGCGTGCCGGCCCTCGATCGCGACGGACGCAATGTAATTATTGACCTTGCTCTCCAACAGACCCGGTTCGATGACCGTGCCCGGCGTGACAACGCGCACCACGTCGCGCTCGATGAGGCCGCGCCCCGCCTGCGCTCCCTTGACCGGCGCTTCGGTCAACTGTTCGCAGATGGCGACGCGGTGGCCGCGCCCGATGAGGGTCGCAAGGTGTCGTTCGAGGCTGTGGTGC
This sequence comes from Pyrinomonadaceae bacterium, assembly GCA_050748185.1. Taxonomy (GTDB): domain Bacteria; phylum Acidobacteriota; class Blastocatellia; order Pyrinomonadales; family Pyrinomonadaceae; genus JACCRA01. The sequence continues at coordinate 1,142 of JBOGOY010000592.1, read as the reverse complement.
GGGATGCCCGCGAGCGGGACGCGAAATGAACGGCCCATCGGCTTCGAGGTCAAAACGATCCCGAGTTCGCGCGCCAGCACCCGCGCGTCGTCGTCAAACGCCTCGTAGAAGTCGCCGATGCGGAAAAGCAGAATCGCGTCGCTGTGCCGGCGCTTGATGTCGAGGTACTGTTTGCGGAGGGGAGTCCCGATCATCAGTCGAAGAGTTTCGCCAACAGGTCTTCGACCGAGGTGAGGGAGCGGTGAAGCTTGGAAAGTTGCTCGAAACTGAGCACGGTCGTGACCCGCCCGATCTCGTGAAACGCGCCGACCCGCGCCTCGCTCAGTTGTTCGTGCGCGCGGTTGGTGTCGCGCTCGCTCGCCACGACGAGGAAAGGCTTGGAGCGCTGCGCGTCGTAGGCCCGCTTAAGTTTCGCCAGTGCCGCGTCCACGTTGCCCTTGCGCTGAACCTCGAAGGCGTGGCTCAGTCGCGGGCTGTCTTCACCCGCGCGCCACACCACGTCGATGTATTCATACTCGGTCTCGGCGTGATAACCAAGCGCGTGCCCGACCTCGACCAGCATCTGCTGGATGCGGGCGTGAGAGAGCGGGGCCGATTCGTCCACGCCCGGCGCAGACACTTCGTCAAATGAAAAACTCGGGGCTTCTTCCTCGACGCGCCTCAGTCCCTGCGATGTGATTTTCCAGATGCCCCGGCGGCGTTCGAGTTCGCGCTTTTGCGCCAGCGCCAGACCAGCGCGCTGTACTTGCCGTCGCCACCTGCGCACGTCGCCGTCAACAATAGACGTGGAGCGTTCGCCACTCAACTGCGGAAAGTAGGCGACGAGGCGCGCGTAGAGGAAGCGCACGTCGTCCTTTCCGCCGGTGGCGACGAGTTCTTGCAGGACCGGCAATTCCAACCGTGTTACGCCGGGTAGGGTCATGACTGACTCACTTAAGACTTTAGGATTCGTTGAAGAATAGGAACGAGTGTGCCTTCAAGGTGAAAGTTACAAGAGAAAAGGGACGGCGATCAAGCCCAGAAGGGCGCAAGGCTGCTCCGCTTTATTCCCCAAGTGAGAGCCTATGCAATCTCGCTTCGACCGCGGAGGCGCAGAGAGCAGCGCAGAGGGCCGCAGAGAATTCTGGTTTTCTCTGCGGCCC
>JBOGOY010000591.1:0-3659 GCA_050748185.1 Pyrinomonadaceae bacterium | reverse complement strand
CCGATGTAGGAGAGGACCTGTCTGTTCGAGCGTGCCTGCCGCTCGAACTCGCGCTCGACGAGTTGCAACTCGGCCGAGATGAGACTGAAGACGCGCCCCGCCGTCACGTGCGGCTCTTCGAGTTGGGCGAGATGGCTGGAAGTAATCATGAGTAGAAGCCGTCAATCGTGAATCGTAAATCGTGAATGGAAAGGCGCGGCTGTGATCGATTGACGGTTGACGATTCACTTGCCTTTTAGTGCGTCCTGTAATTCGTGAACTGCATATTGATGTTAAAGTCTTTGGCCTTGAGCTGCGCGATGACTTCCTGGAGTGTATCGCGGTCGCGGCCGGTGACGCGGACGATGTCGCCCTGGATCGCGGCCTGTACTTTGACTTTGGTTTCCTTGATGAACTTGACGATCTCTTTGGCCTTCTCGGAGGGGATGCCCTGCTGGATGGCGACGTGCTGGCGCACCGTGCCGCCCGCCGCCGGCTCGACGCGACCGTAAGTCAAGGCTTTCAACGGCACGCCGCGCCGGACGAGTTTTTGTTGCAGGATGTCGTTCATGTTCCGCAGGCGGGTCTCGTCCTCCGCCGTCAGGAGCAACTCTTCGCCCTCCAACACGACCTCGGCGCTGCTGCCTTTGAAGTCGAACCGCTGGCGGACCTCTTTCATCGTCTGGTCCAGCGCGTTGTTGATCTCGGCCCGATCGACCTGCGAAACGATGTCGAATGAATTCTGCTGTGCCATACGGTAGAGAGATGAGACTGACGAATTATTCCGCGAAAAGCTAAGCCCGTCGGCTTGAACGACCTTCGTGCACGACTTCACAACATGCAATCTTTATAACATTAAGTCGCGGCGAGCGAAAGCGAAGCGATTCCGGGCGTGCGAGGCTCAGACCAAAGGCGGGGCCGGTCCCAGTTGGCCCTCAGAAAGCTCGAGGCGCGTCAGCCAGCTAATACTGGATTTGACCGGGGGTGGAGACAGCGCATCAAGCATCCGAGTTTTGTGAGTAAACTCGGATGCAGCGCAAAATACGCCCTGCACGCCTCGCCTTCGCGGGTGGGCAGTCACTTCATCCTTGACCAGAGCGCCCGCATCAGGCGCTTGCGTACCGGACACCTGCCGTGCTTTATATCGGCCCAGTCGAGGCCGATGAGCGCAGCGAAGTCAGACATGGTGTTCCTCCTGAAAGAGTATCTGTGAGTTGATAGAACGTGCTGGCTTCAGCCCTGCGAGATGGTTATATTAATGTCGCAGAGGCGCGGCAGCATCTGAGCATTCGTTATCGGGCTGAAGGCGAGGTGAACCGGGCGGGACTGGTTGTGAGAAGCGTCTCGCTCACGCTACGGCAGGCAGGTTCGTCACGCCCGCCCTGCACGTTCTTTCCTCAGCCGTGGACTCTACCGAATCAGCGTTGAGAAATGAACCGCGTCCACCTATCACGCCATGCAGCCGATCCCGAAGAGCGTTACTTTCAGGCGCGAGATTTGAATGGTTTCGAGGTTGTGTGCGCGGTGGCTGATGGCGTGCGGACCTCCCACAACATTACTGTTAGCCAGAGGCAGGTATTATAAATCGCTATCTGATAGCTATCGCTCCGCTAGTGTTTATGCTTGTGTGGACTCCGCTAAAGTATGCGAGCGTCCCATCGGCCCAAGCGGATACCCGGAAAGCCTTTTTCGAGAATCTAAAGAAGATGTGCGGGCAGCGTTTCGGAGGGGAGACTCAGTTTCCGCAGAATGCGGACCACCCGCTGGCAGGCAAGAGGCTCATCATGTCCGTCGAGTCCTGTGGCGAAGGTGAGCTTCGCATCCCCTTTCACGTCGGCGAAGATAAGTCGCGGACATGGATTCTAACCCTGACGGAAAAGGGCTTACTGTTCAAGCACGATCATCGGCACGCCGACGGGACGCCCGATAAGATCACGATGTACGGGGGGTGGGCCGCCCCGGGCGGCACGCCTTACTTGCAACGATTCCCCGCCGATGCTGAGACGGCAAAACTGATCCCGGAGGCTGTAACCAATGTGTGGACGCTCCAGATAGTCCCGGAGAAGCAACAGTTCACCTATTACTTGGAGCGACACGATGAGCCGCGCTATCGGGCTCTGTTCGATCTAAAAGCGCTTTCGAAATAATTCGCTGGGGAAGGTGGCATGGTGGGGAACGGGGGTGCCAAATTCGGTAGTGGCTCAATCAAGGGAGACGGGGCAGCCCGTGCGGAAGCCCGCGCGCCGTCAGGGCACGGCTCCAACGCCCTGACGGCGTGCGGGCTTCCGCACCGTGTCCCCTGATTGAACCACCACCACAACAAATTCTTTGTCCATGACGATATATATGTTTGTCATGACTCAGAGGTCGCTCCTTTCGGCGTAAAGTTGGAATCAACCCCAAGCTCGCACGAAGCGGGGCGTCCTTATCATAGACCGTTCGGCACGTTTCCCAAGACAAGCCAACCGTTGCCAAAGAGATGGTCAGGGTTTAGCCTCGTACACCAAATTAAAAGGCGTTTCAGTTGCTCGGCGAAAATGTGAGAAACCGCCTTTTGTGATCACCTCTCGCATCCGCCCTTCGCCCGCTTGCGCTCCTAAGGCCAGTCCAACCTCTTGCGACAGCGAAGCCGGAGTGCAAATCAGCGTCGAAGCCGAATAAAATGCGCGTCCGATGGGATTCAGATTGTCCTTCACGTCATCGTGAGCAAACGGCTCGACAATCATCCACGTTCCATCCGCAGCCAAAGATTCCCGGACGTGAGCGGCTGCGCCGACGGGGTCGCCCATATCGTGCAGGCAATCGAAGTAAGTTATAAAATCGTAATCGTTTCCGGGAAAATCTTTTGCCTGAGCGACTTCAAACGAAACACGCTCGTTAACTCCGCCTTCGGCGGCTCGTTCACGCGCCATTTCGATTGACTTGTCGTGATAATCAAAGCCGACGAAAGTCGAAGCCGGATACGCTTGCGCCATCAAAACAGTCGAAGCCCCAAGCCCACAACCGATGTCAGCGACTTTCGCCCCGGCTTTCAACTTTTCTTCAACCCCGTCCAGAGCCGGAATCCACGAACTGACCAGATTCGCGGCATAACCGGGACGGAAAAACATCTCGGTTCCGCGAAAAAGTCCCGTCTCGTGTTCGTGCCAGCCCAAGCCTTCGCCCGTGCGAAAACGCTCGGTCAATTTCGGCACGGCTCGAAGCGCGGAAACGGCGAGCAGAAACGCGCCGGGCAAGTAAGCCGGACTCGTTTCGTCAGCCAACGCAAAGGCTTGTTCTTCCGAGAGGAAATAGGTGTGATTCGCCGCGTCGTAGGAAACGTAGCCGCCAGCCGCTTGGGCATTGAGCCACTCGCGCACGTAACGCTCGTTGGTGCCCGTGAGTTCGGCTAATTCGGCGGGCATCAGTGCTTTGCCGGCTTGAGCCATCGCTTTGTAAAGACCTAGACTTTCGCCCATAACGACCAATCCGGCGTGCATCGTCGCGCCGAAATCCGTAATGCAGCTTCCCAAAAATCGATTCAGTTTTTCTTCGTTAAGAGCCATGACACACTCCTTATACTTGAGGCTTGCCCCAAATTCATATGCCCGTGTTAAAGACGAAGTGCCGAACGATCAAGTTGACCGGGCGCGCAGACAACGCCATTACGGACAAGTTGACGATGAGAGACAAGCTAATTC
>JBOGOY010000590.1:0-3666 GCA_050748185.1 Pyrinomonadaceae bacterium | reverse complement strand
CGGCAGGTCGGCGCTCGTCGCCGCGATTACGCGCACGTCAACTTCGATCGGCTTGTTCCCGCCGAGTTTCTCAAAGACGTTCTCTTCGAGCACGCGCAGCAACTTCGGCTGGAGGTCGAAATCCATGTCGCCGATCTCGTCGAGGAACAGCGTGCCGCCGTTGGCCCGCCCGAAGCGGCCTTCGCCCGCGGTGTGCGCGCCCGTGAAAGCGCCCTTCTCGTGCCCGAACAATTCCTTCTCTAACAACTCGTGCGGGACCGCGGCGCAGTTGAGCGCGACGAAGGGCTTGTCGCGGCGGGGGCTAAGTTGGTGTATGGCGCGCGCGATCAGTTCTTTGCCCGTGCCGGTCTCGCCGGTTACCAGCACGCTGAATTTGCGTGGAGCGAAAATCTTGACCTGCCCGAGCAGCCGCGTCATCAGTTCAGAGTGGGCGATGATCGGCGTGACGACTTTAGGCTGCGAGGCCGGCTGTCGCTTCTTCGCCACGCGCCCGGCGGCCACGCGCAACGCGCTGGAAAGCTGTTCGTTGTCGAGCGGCTTCGTCAGGTAATCGCTCGCCCCGCGCTTCATCGCGATGATCGCATCGTTGATCGAGCCGTGCGCGGTGAGGACCAGCGTCACCGCCTGCGGACGCAGTTCCTGACAGTGCAGCAGCAGGTCGAGGCCGGACATCCCCGGCATCCTGACGTCGGTCACGACGACGTCATAATCGTTTTTCTTCAGCAGCCTGATGGCCTCGTCGGCGCCGGGGGCTTCGTCAGTCTCATAGCCGTCCTCGCGCGCCTGCTCGACCAGCAGGGAGCGCACGGCGTCGTCGTCTTCCACAAAAAGAATGCGTACACTCATAGACAGGGGAAATGGCAAAAGGAAAGGGCGGCGCTCGGGCCCGCTCCGTTTGTCGGGACCAGTGGTTCACGGAGTGGTCCGCCGGGGGAAGGCGAATCACAAGTATGTTAACTGATGAACCGGCGGATGACAAAAGCGGTCCGCGGCCGCAAGGCCCCTTCGACTCTCGTGAGAGATAATTCTAAATTGTAACTTGAGACATTGGGACAGGGGAAAACAACATCCACGAAACGACACGAACCAACACGAAGCAACACCCACGAACAGTTAGTGCTGTTTCGTGTCGTTTCGTGTGGCTTCGTGGATCGGTTTGTGGGCTTATGACCTAATCTAGTCGAGAATGATTTAGGTAAGTTCAACTTCGTGCCTTGAACGGACCGCTGCGGCGCTTGCCGGGCGTGGTGTTGCCTGTCAATAATGGCACGCCGCCCCCGATAATTCTTCGCCGCCGGCGCTCTGTGATCCTGTCGAAGTGGCGCGCCGCTCATTACTCCGCCCCGCCAGAGGAGGCTCACATGTTCGACTTGAAAAGACTTTTTCGCTTCGACGCGAAGCGCACGTTCTTCACACTGCTCACTCTCTTCGGTCTGACCGTCGCCGCCAACACCCGCGCTCAAACTCCCGCACCCGACGATCTCGAACGTGCGGTCGCATTGATGGCGAAGACGGGCGCGTGCTGGTCCCCGTCGTTTTCGCCGGACGGGCGACGGCTCGCCTTCGTCTCGAACATCAGCGGCGTGCCGCAGATTTACGTGATGCCGGCGGCGGGCGGCTTTCCCGTGCAGATCACGGCGCTCGACGACGCGGTTGACTTTGTGACGTGGTCGCCGGCGAGCGAGTACCTCGCGTTCTCGGTCGCGCCCGGCGGCGGCCTGAACACCCAAGCCTACGTCGTCAGGCCGGACGGCACGGGATTGCGCCGCCTGACCGAAGGCGGCAAGGAGAACAACTTCTTAGGCGATTGGACCCGCGGCGGACGCCATCTCACGCTCTCATCAAATCGGCGCGATCCGGCTTCGACCGATTCCTACTTACTCGATGTCGAGAGCGGAAAGATGCGTCTGGTCGCCGAGAACAAGGGCGTCGGCGGCATCGGCGAAGTCAGCCGCGACGGGCGTTACGCCACCCTCTCGCGGCTCGTCAATCGCGGCGACAATAATCTCTACCTCATCGAAGTCGCCACCGGCAAAGAAGCGCTGCTCACCCCGCACGACGGCCCCGGCTCTTTCGGCGGCGGGCTGTTCGCGCCCGACGGTAAAACCATCTACCTCACCTCGAACAAAGCCCGCGACCTGAGCGCGTTCGCCCGCGTGCGACTCGACACCGAGGGACGGCCCGCCAGCGACGTGGAAGTGATCGCCGCCCGCGACGACGCGGAAGCCGCGTTCGGTGTGATGAACGAAGCGGGCACGACCCTCGCGCTGGTGTGGAACGCCGCCGGCCGGAGCGAACTCGCGTTCTACGACACGAGCACGGGCAAGCTCACGATGGGACCAAAGCTCCCCGCCGAAATCGTCGGCGGTTTGGAATTCTCGAAGGACGGCGCGCGCCTCGCCTTCGTCGCGTCAGGGTCCGCCGCGCCGCAGGACATCCATGTGCTCGATCTGAAGTCGGGCACGTTCGCGCAACTCACACGCAGCCCGCACGCCGGCGTTGACCTCACGCAGTTGGTGCGCCCCGAACTCGTCCGTTACAAGGCGCACGACGGACTGGAATTGAGCGGCTGGCTCTACCGCCCGAAAGGCGTCAACGCGCCCGCGCCCGTCGTGTTGAGTTTTCACGGCGGCCCCGAAGGGCAGGAGCGTCCCGGCTTCAATACCACGTACCAAGCGCTGCTCGCGCGCGGCATCGCCGTCTTCGCCCCGAACGTGCGCGGCTCGTCCGGGTTCGGCAAACGTTTCGTCAATCTGGATAACGGGGCGCTGCGTGAGAACGGTGTGCGCGACATCAAGGCGACGGTGGATTACGTCGTCACGGCGGGCGTCGCCGACCCTCGGCGCATCGGCATCATGGGCGGGTCTTACGGCGGCTACATGGTGATGGCCGGCCTGACCGAGTATCCGGAGCTGTTCGCGGCGGGCGCGAATTTGTTTGGCGTCGTCAATTTCGAGACGTTCTTCAAGAACACGCAGCCGTGGATGGCGGCGATCTCGAAAATCGAATACGGCAACCCGGAAACCGAAGCCGAGATGTTAAAGAAGCTGTCGCCGATCCACCGCGTCGAGCGCGTGCGCGCCCCGACCATCGTCCTGCACGGCGCAAACGATACCAACGTCCCCGTCATCGAAGCCGAGCAGGTGGTCGAAAACTTAAAGCGCCGCAACGTGCCCGTCGAGTACGTGCTCTTCCCGGACGAAGGACACGGCTGGCGCAAGACTCCGAATCGGATCCGCTCGACCGTCCAGATCGTGCGCTGGTTCGACTCGCATCTCAAAGCTGGCCGCACCGCGGGTAGCACACAATAGATGTCTTGCAATTCAAGATTCACCGCGGAGGCGCAGAGGTGACGCGGAATTTCGCACAGGTTTTCTCAGCGTTTCTCTGCGCTCACTCGGCGTCTCTGCGGTGAACGCAACTTCTAAAACTCGAAGCCGCCTTCGTCGGCGAGGACATAGCAGGTCTGCCCTTTAAGTTCCGTTCCGAACGCGCGAATGCGACGTCCGGCCCGCGTCAGTTATCGGCCCCGCGGCAGGAAATCATGAGTGGCAATCGTCGCGCGGGTTCGCGCCGGCCGCCTTGTTCGTTGAGGCGAAGCCAGCGGGTAAACGCTGAGACAAGTCGTCTCTTTTTCCCTCGCGATCAGCGACGCGGCTCCTCTGG
>JBOGOY010000589.1:0-3669 GCA_050748185.1 Pyrinomonadaceae bacterium | reverse complement strand
GATTTAGGCGGCTCACCATTAGTTTCTACACAAGTCAATGAGATGGTTTTTTTGCGACTCCGGCCACCTGATGTGCGGTGAGGCTCCCGCCTCACCGATAGTGCCGCCCTGTTTTTCCGGGGCTCCGCCCCCGCGCCGGGGCGGAGCCCCAAAAGTATGTGGGACGGCACGCGGAAGGGCGGAGCCCTTCCGCACATCAAGCGGCCGGAGCCGCGAAGCACAGCCGCACTTGTGTAAAACCTAATGGTTGAACCGCCGGGCTCAAGTCACAGCGTCGCTCCGCGACGGATTTACACAACACCGACTTCAGTTAATGGTGCTTTGCCCGTCACTCGCCGCCGCTTAAATCATAAGCGACGAGGCGTTCGTCTTTGGAGGTGTAGAGCAGTCTCGCCGCCTCGTCGCTGATGAAGCGTTGGTCCGGATCGCCGATGCGAATCGCGCGCTCGTCCGTACCTGTGTTGACGTTGACTCCGATCAAATCTCGTCCGTCTCTCAGGTCGGTGTAGTAATACATCCACTGCCCGCGCAGGGCGGCGAGACGGCGGCGACGCCAGAGAAAGCGCGAGAGTTTTTCCAACTGCCGCGCGGGATCGAGCCGGTCAAGCAGCCGCTCGTCCACGTCAACCGAAGGTCGCGGCAGTGAGAAATTGCGCGCCGTGGTGACTTGACGGGCGCGGGAGAGGACGCCGAGCGTGGTGAACCGTTCCCGCGCGTACTCGCGTGAGTAGTCGGCGGCGAGGCTCGTCAGGTTGGGGAGCGTCGCGTGCGCGGCCAGCCCGGACCAGCGCAGCGAGCCGGCTGCATTGAGCAGACGCGCCCCGCGAAAAGCAGTCGTCGCCGCTCCGCCGTAACGAAAGTAGAGCGAGGCCGCGCGCGCCGCGACCGCGGCGAAGGTGCGGAGCAAGCCACGGGCCGGCGGCGTGTGCCGCGCGCGCCACATGCGCCGCCCGCCGGCCACGTCGAAGGCGGCGATCTCGTTGCGTCCGCCGACGACTACTTGGCCCCCTTCGTTGAGCAGGACGAAGGCGGCCTGCTCGACCTCGTGGGAGACTTTCAGACGGCGCTTGCCGTTGGCTGCGTCGAGGAAAATTAGATCGTCGCGGTCGGCGATGACGATGGTCGAGGGATCGGGCAGAGCGAGATTGGTGATTCCTTTATCCGCGCCTTTGTAGCGCCAAAGCGTCTTTCCGCTCGACACGTCGATGGCGCTGACGCCGTAGGGGCCGCGACTCGTTGTCTCGCCGTCGCCGAGGCGCGCGAACTGTCCGCCGGTTCTGACATAGAGCACGTCGCGCGTCAGCAACATCTCCGGCGTGGTCCCCAAATCTTTCGCTTCCCACGCGACTTCGCCATCGGTGCGCGACACGGCGCGCACGCGCCCACGCCCCGAAAGATAAACGAAACGTTCGTCGGCGACCGGGTCGGCTTCGGTGAGCGCCAAGCCCTCTTCGTTAAGGCGAAACTTCTCGCGCCGACGCTCGCCGCCATCACGCGCGTCGAGCGAGGTCACGCCCTCATAGAATAGATACAGGCGGCCGTCGAGAAAGACCGGCGGGCGGTAGTTGTCCAGCGTGTAAGGAACCTCGTCCGTATCGCCGCCCGCACGGAGCGCGGGCATCATCTCGACTTCGCTTTCGAGTTCACGTCGCCACAACTCTCTGCCCGCGCCGAAGTCGAAGACGTGGACGACAGGTCGCCGCTTGAACCCGTCGCGCGGGCGACTCTCGGCGTCGCGCGCCAGCACCACCGCGAGGAGGCCGGAATCAGGCTCGAACGCCATTTGCATCACCGCGCCGCGGACTTTGTCGCCGCGCCAGATCGCGCCACCCGTCAACAGATCGGCGGCCTCAAGACTCGTCTGACCGTCGCCGCGATCGAGGCTCAACAGCAACACGTCCGTGCCGGGGACGGGCGCGACGTCCGTTTCTTCGAGGCGCGCCCCTTTGCGCCGCCACAGCACTTCGCCCGTCTCCGCGTCCAGCCCGTAGAGCGACTTCTCGGTGCCCGCGACGAGGACGCCGACTTCGGTCGTTTGATAAAACAAAACCTTGCCGTCGAGTTTCGCGGACCAGCGCGGCGCGGCCAGAGACTCCCGCGCCGCGCCGGAAAGCAGCAAGGCGAGCGCGAAGAAGAACACGGCGCGCACGAGTGCGATTCGCACGGCACGGATGTGAGTTAAGAAAAGCACTTTCCCTTTGCCACCCCTGAGAGTTGTGGTCGCGATGCGTCTGCGGAGTGAATTGTAGAGTTCGGGGCGGGGCTCGGACAACACGCGGCGCAGTTTTGCCGGAGACAGATGGAGTAGTAGAGCGCGTTGTAGTTGAGTATAGGGGAGGAAGATTTACCGCAGAGACGCAGAGGACCGCCGAGGGAAGAGCAATGCTCTCTGCGTGATCTCTGCGCCTCCGCAGTGAAAATCTGGTTCCCTGCACTCGACTGAAAACCGATCTCGTGAAGTCAAAAAAAGTGAAGACCGGGCGCGCTCTCCCCTTCGCGCCCGGTCTTCCTCTCAGGTCACGCCGGCCGACAAGCGACGAGAGTGACCGGAATCAACTGTTCAGAAAAGTATGGAGACTTCAGTAGCCGCGGCCCTTGTCGCGGATCTTGTAGGTGTAGACCGCCGCGCCGGCCCCGCCGGTGATCGCGCCGATGACGGCACCCTTCTTGCCGCCGATCAACCCGCCGAGGAGCGCGCCGCCGGCGGCACCGCCCGCGGTCGTAATCTTGTCGCGGTGCTTGTCCCAGACCGAGCGGTCGCCGTAACGGTCATTGCGATCTCCGTAATCGCGGTCGTTGTAACGGTTCACTTGCGCCGCGGCGGCGGAACGTCTCCGGTTGCGTGTCTGCGCGGCGGCAGGCATCGCCGCGGCGGTAATCACAAGCAGGCACATGAGGGTGGCAAGTAGTTTTTTCATCTCAAACCTCCGCCCACACATTGGCAACGAGCGTGCCACCCGATGCCTGCGCGTGTGCGCGCCAAATACCTAATTAAATGAAGGAAAATTAATCCCCGCGCCCCTGAGAAAAATTAGCTGCCGACGATAAGGGGCACGGCCGCACGGGCACGCGCGATATGGTGTAACTTCCGCCGGATGCGGCGACGCACACAGCCGCGTGTGGGCTCTCAGGGGTGATGAGCGGCGGCCGGTTTTCGCTTTACTGATGCGCTATTGTCGAGGTCGCTTCGGCAAGTGTGCGGGTATCTTGTCGCCCTGCCGGGGCCGGGCAAGGCTCATGAGGCATGTAATGTTTGGATTCGTTACCGATAGGGTGGGTGGAATGCTTAATTCAAAGTGACGAGTTGGGCGCGCCTCTGCGAACGCTCCGGGCTCGTCCCGCGTCGTCGCGCCGGTTCGCCCGGGCTACGCCTTGTGACTTGGCTTCACTCCGTATTCACGCCCTTCTCGTTCAGCACTTCGCTCTCCGGTTTCTGCGCGCCCGCGGTTTGGACATCGGTCTGTGGCCCGTCCTGCAACTTGTCCGCCGGACTTTCTTCCTTCACTTGGTTGTTCACTTCCTGCTCATCGTTCACTTGTCGCCGCCTTTCTTATTTACTGGATGGATTAGTTAGGCCGAGCCCCTCGGCAATTTGCCGGGGAGCAGGCCGCTCGTGTAGTCGTTGAACGCCGTGTTCGAGGCCAGCGTCTCGGGTTGTGTGAGCACGGA
>JBOGOY010000588.1:0-3669 GCA_050748185.1 Pyrinomonadaceae bacterium | reverse complement strand
AAGTGAAACCGGCGAGCGTGGACATGGCGATGTTGTGGGCGCGACCGATGCCTGATTCGAGCATCCCGCCGCACCAGATGGGGATGTTGTTTTCGCGGCAAACCGCTTCGACTTTCTGCGCCTCGGCGTGCCCGCCGACGCGACCGAGCTTGACGTTGATGATGCGGCACGCGCCGAGAGCGATGGCCTTGCGCGCGTCCTCAGCGGAGCGTACCGACTCGTCGAGGCAGACGGGCGTTTCGATCTGCCGCTGCAACTCGGCGTGGTCGTACACGTCGTCGTAAGCGAGCGGCTGCTCGGCCATCATCAGCTTGAACCGGTCCAGCTCGCGGAAGAGCGGCGCGTCCGCCAACCGATAAGCCGAGTTGGCATCAACCATCAACTGAATGTCCGGGAAACGGGCGCGCACGCGCTCAACTATGTCTTGGTCCCAGCCCGGCTTGATCTTGATCTTGATGCGCTGGTAGCCGGCCGACAGTTCGCCCGCGATCTTTTCCAACAATTCTTCGGGCGTGTCCTGAATGCCGATCGAGACGCCGCAGGAAATCTCCGCGCGCGTGCCGCCGAGCATCTTCCAGAGCGGCACGCCCTCTCGTCGCGCCACCAAGTCCCAGCAGGCGATTTCCAGCGCCGCCTTCGCCATGCGGTTGCCGCGCACCTGCCGCATCAGGCCGGAGACTTCGGCCGGCCCTTCAACCGTTTTGCCCAACACCATTGGCACGAGGTAGGCCTTTAACACGGCCCACGCGCCTGCATACCACTCCTCGCTGTAAAACGGCCCCTCGCCGGCGGTGCATTCGCCCCAGCCTTCCGTGCCGCTTTCATCACGCACCCTGACCAGCACGATGACGCGCTCGGTCGTGCGCCCGAAACTCGTCTCGAAAAAGTGTCGCAGCGGCAGGTGGATCTCACGCAGTTCGATTGATGCGATCTTCAACTTTGTCTCGGCTCCTGTTCGCGGGCGGAAAATGGAAAGGCGGCCCAGCCGGGCCGCCCTGAAGTGTACGCGCGAGTGGTCCTGAATGTTAAATCGAGCCGCACGCTTTCGCCGCCTCAACCCGAAATCTGTTCGGTAGTGATGTCCGGTCCAAGGTTCTCGGTCGTCGTCACGGTTTCGCCCGCGAGCGCGGCGTGCAGCGTGTGCCAAGAGAGCGAGGCGCACTTGACGCGCGCCGGAAACTCGCGCACGCCAGCGAAAATCTTTAGCCGCCCCAACCCGTTCGGTTCCGCCTCCTCGTCCAACTCGCCCGTCACCATCCGGTGAAACTCGTTGAAGAGCCGTTCCACGTCCGCGCGCGACTTGCCCTTCACGCTCTGAGTCATCATGCTCGCCGCTGCCTTCGAGATGGCACAACCCGAGCCCTCGAAACTAACATCGCGGACCACCTCGTCTTCCAGTTGCAGGAACACAGTCAATTGGTCCCCGCACAGCGGGTTATAACCCTCAGAGACGCGGTTGGCCGCTTCCAGTCGGTGGAAGTTACGCGGCTTTTTGTTGTGGTCGAGAATGACCTGCTGGTATAGCTCACTTAGTTCTGACATAGTGGGTGGTAAATGGTAAATGGTGAATGGTGGAAAGCACTTTCTATTTACCACTCACCATTTACCATTCACTCGAATTTAACTGAACACCTCAATCACCTTCTGCACCGCGCTGACCAGCACATCGGCCTCTTCCTTTGTATTGTAGAAGGCGAAAGAGGCGCGGGCCGTGGCCGGCACATTGAAGCGCTTCATCACGGGCTGGGCGCAGTGGTGGCCGGCGCGGATGGCGATACCCTCTTGATCGAGGATCGTGCCGACATCGTGCGGGTGCACGTCTTCGATAACGAAGGCCAGCGCGCCCGCCTTCTCGCGCGCCGTGCCGATGATGCGGACGCCTTCGATGGCTGATAACTTCTCGGTCGCGTAGGCCAGCAACTCGCGCTCGTAGGCGTGTGCGGCCTCGCGGTCGAGGCCGTCGAGAAAATCGATTGCCGCGCCGAGGCCGATCTGTGAAGCGATGGCGGGCGTGCCCGCCTCGAATTTGTTCGGCAGGCCGGCGTAGGTCGTTTTTTCAAACGTGACGGTGCGGATCATGTCGCCGCCGCCCATGAACGGGTTCATCCGCTCCAACCACTCGGCCTTGCCGTAGAGGACGCCGCTGCCCGTCGGCGCGAACATCTTGTGACCGGAGATGGTGTAAAAGTCGCAGTCCAAATCCTGCACGTCGAGCTTCAAATGAGGCGCGCCCTGTGCCCCATCCACCAACACGGGGACGCCCTGCTTGTGCGCCCGCGCGACGATTTCCTTGATCGGGTTGACGGTGCCGAGCGCGTTCGAGACGTGCATCACGGCGACGATTTTGGTGCGCTCGTTTAAGAGCGCCTCGTACTCGTCGAGCAACAGTTCGCCCGCGTCGTTGATTGGAATCACGCGCAGCGTCGCGCCCTTCTCTTCGCAGAGCATCTGCCACGGGACGATGTTGGCGTGGTGCTCCATCGCGGAGATCACGATCTCGTCGCCGGCCGAGACGAATTTGCGTCCGTAGCCGTGCATCACGAGGTTAATGCCCTCGGTGGTGCCCCGCGTGAAGATGCACTCGCGAACTTCGCGCGCGTTGATAAAGCGGCGCACCTTTTCGCGCGCGCCCTCGTAGGCGGTCGTCGCCCGCTGGCTCAGGTAATGCACGCCCCGGTGGATGTTCGAGTGCTCTTCCTCAAGGTAGCGACCGCCCCGCTCAATCACCACGCGCGGCACTTGCGCCGACGCCGCATTGTCGAGATAGACGAGCGGCTTGCCGTTGACGGTCTGGGCGAGGACGGGGAACTCCGCACGAATGCGCTCGACGTCCCACGCGGCGCGGAAACTCCCTTGTTCACCTTCCACGATAATAGCTGCCTCAGTCATGCTCATAAATGATACTGGTCGTCAGGAATGTCCAGAGCGACGCGAAGAGCTTGGTTCAACTCAGTAACTTTTGCCGCCGAAAGCGAGCCGACGTAGTGTGTTAACTCCGACTTACGGATGCTGACAAGCTCATCACAGCGAATACAACTTGCGTGCTTCAGCCCCTCCTCAACGCCGACGCTGACCTCACTCGTCAGCCCCTGCGGGTTTGTATAAATGGCCGCGCACACGAGGGTTGAATAACGAGAATCGATAAACTCCTGCCGGCTGACAATGACGAAGACTCGATACCGTTTGGAATCTTGAGCCGTTGACCGCGCAATCCGGTAGAGTTCGCCACGCCTCACCACTCCACCTGATATTCAAGTGTCTCTTCCGCTTGCCGGTTCAGTTCGTCGGCGTTACGGTTGATGATTTCAATGTCGCGCTCGTTTTGCCTCTTTCGTTCAAGGAAAGAAACGTAAGCGCGCACCGCAGCCTCAATGAACTCAGAGCGATCACCCTCCGGCCCGGATAAGTTGTCAACGGCTTTAAGAATTTCCTCCGGCAGATTGACAGACGTTTCGATTTTCATGGTTTTAACCCGCCATCGTTTAGCCGTCGGCCACGACGAAAGTTAAGCGTCAATCACACTTCGAGTCGCGCGTGCAGCCGGTTCAGGATCGCATCGTCGAGTTGTTTCTTAATTGACGCGATCTTGATCTTCTCGACTAACTCTTCGGCAAAACCATAAGTCAAAAGGTTCCGCGCCAAGTCAGGGTGCAACCCGCGGCTGAGGAG
>JBOGOY010000587.1:0-3673 GCA_050748185.1 Pyrinomonadaceae bacterium | reverse complement strand
ATGTTACATAGAGGTGAACCTTCGGGCATCAGCGTCAACCAGTCCGCGCGCGCGGACGGTCAGAGTAGAGCCTCGCGTGGAGCGTGAGCGCAATGCGGGGAACGCATCCCCAACCGAAGCAAGAGCCTGCGATAGCAGGTGGCAGAGGCCGAGGCCAGCGAGGAGGCGTCTGCCGCCCGTTTCACGGGCTTGGATTATTTTTCCGACTGCCGACCCCGGACTCCGCTCTCGCTCTCGTCCGTGGCTTTACTCTGGCCGTCCGCTCACGCGGACTCATTGAGTCGCCGCCTCCAACCTGCCGTCGCGTAACATCAGTCAGTTATTTCTTCGTGTCCTTCGCGCCCTTTGTGGCTGATCTTCCATTCCCAATCTTGCGGGTGTCGCTTTAATGCTTGACGCGCTTGCGCCCGTCCGCGCTGCTCCACATTTGACAGGGCAGGCGCGCGAAACGGCGTGGGCTGATCTATAATCCCACGCGCAACCGTCAGCAATTCTTCGTCTCGCTCCATTCTGTTCGCCCGAGACACGCCGCCCGAAGGAGATCGTGAGTTAATGAGCCTGCCACTCTTGGCCGTCAGTTTCCTCGTCCTGCTCGTGGCCGCCTATCGACTGTACGGCGGTTGGGTAGCGCGCCAGTTCGCGCTCGACGACGCGCGGCAGACCCCGGCCAACGTCGTCAACGACGGCGTGGACTTCGTGCCGACGCGCCCCTTCTACCTCTTCGCGCAACACTTTTCGGCGATCGCCGCCGCCGGCCCCATCGCCGGTCCCATTCTCGCCGCGCAAGCCTTCGGGTGGTTGCCCTGCCTGCTCTGGATCGGCCTCGGCGTCGTGCTCATCGGCGCGGTCCACGACTTTTCGAGCCTCGCGGCATCGGTTCGTCACGGCGCGCGCTCGATGGCTGAGATCACGCGCGAGCACTTAGGACCACGCGCCGGGATAGCGATGATGGCCTTCATCTGGATCGCGCTTGTCTATGTCATCGTCGCCTTCACCGACATCACCGCCGGCACCTTCGTCGGCGGCACGGAAGAGTTGCGTGGGGCGGCGGGTTTTAACGCGGGCGGCGCGGTCGCGGCGGCGAGTGTGATGTACCTGCTGCTCTCAATCGCGCTCGGCTTGGTGCAGCGTTACCTCAAGCCGCCGCTGTGGCTCGTAACCGTGACTTTCGTGCCGGCGACTTTCGGGCTGGCGTGGCTCGGAACGAAAATCTCGACCCTGCTGCTGCTCGGACACGTGTCGTGGGGATTGCTGATTCTGGTCTATTGCTGCTTGGCGTCACTCGTGCCCGTGTGGGCGCTGTTGCAGCCGCGCGGCTACCTCGGCGGCTTCGTGCTCTACAGCGCGCTCGCGCTCGGCGTCGTCGGCATACTGTTCGGCGGCTACCAGATTCAGCAACCGGCGTTCAAGGCTTGGGACGTCGGCGGAATGACGGGGATGCTGTTTCCGTTTCTCTTCGTGACGATCGCTTGCGGCGCGTGCTCTGGCTTTCACGGCCTCGTCTGTTCGGGGACGACCGCGAAACAGGTGGACCGCGAGTCGCACATCAAGGCGGTCGGCTACGGCGCGATGCTGGCCGAAGGCTTCGTCGCGCTGATTGCGCTCGTCACCGTGATGATCGCCGCGCCCGAAGCCTTGAAAGGCCGTGCGCCCGGCACGATTTACGGCAACGGCATCGGCCAATTCATGACGCTTTTGATCGGCCCCGAAAACCTCGCCTTCGCGATCACCTTCGGCGCGATGGCCTTTTCGACCTTCGTCTTCGATACGCTCGACGTCTGCACGCGGCTCGGCCGCTACATCGTGCAGGAACTGTTAAGCTGGCGCGGGCTGTGGGGCGCCGTGACCGGCACGCTTGTCACGATGGCCCCGCCGTTCTATTTCATCACCTTCGCGAAGAAAGGCATGTGGTCCGAGTTCTGGACGCTCTTCGGCGCGTCGAACCAACTGCTCGCGGCCCTCTCGCTGTTGGCGATCACGGTCTGGCTCTACCAAGCGCGCCAGCGCATCGCCTTCACGCTCGTGCCGATGCTCTTCGTTCTCGTGATCACGCTTTGGGCGCTCGTCACACTGGCGATCGGAAATTTCCGCGCCTCCGCGGGCTTCGACATCAAACTCGTCAACGCCGTCTCTTCCGCCGCGCTCGTCATGCTCGCGCTCTACCTCGCCGTCACCGCGCTCGTCAAACTGCGGGGTGAGCGCGGGAGACGCCGCCGCGACGCGGGCGCGCTTGTGCCGGAGGGCGCCTGACGGGGAGAGTTATTTCCGCGCAAAAAAGCACTGAGTTCGAGACATCATGAACTGGCTTATGATGACATCGAGGTTTGCGAGAATTTCGTCCGGGCGGTGGATCGGTTATGCGTGGGTGGTCGCGTTGGCGGGGTCGCTCGCGCTGTCAGGGTGGCTCGCGCACCAGCGCACGAAGAAGGTCGAGGAGTATCCGTTCGGGTGCGACTCGTTCGGCTACCTGTGGATGGCACAGGAGATCCGGCAAGCCGCGGCGGGGCGGAGACTGCCGCAATTCCGACTCGAAACTGAGCACACACGCCTACTCATCGAGTTGCTGCGCTCACGCGGCGTGCCGGTCGAATCGTGGGACGAAATGATCGCGCCGCACGCTCATCACTACTTTCCGGCGGCCAATCACGTAGGGGTCCAATACCCACCCGGCACGGGGCTGCTGCTCGCCCTCTTCCCACAGGGCGAAGCGGTGTCGGGGCTGAACCACGCGGTCATCCTCCTCTTTCTCACGGCGGGCTTTTCCCTGCTCGCCTTCGCAGCCGCCCGGCGCGCGTGGGTCTCGGCCGGATTCGTTGCGCTCGCTCTGCACCTCGGGCTCGATATCTTGGCTAACATTGGGGACATTAGTTTTTCTATCAACGCCGTGCTGGTCCCGTTGCTGTTCTCGTTCCTCTGTCTGTTCGGCGCGCGGTGGCTGCGTTTGCGTCGCGCCCGGACCGGACTCGACGCAGACGACACAGAGTCAGCCGCAGCAGCAGGCAGCGGCGACTTCGCCCCGCGGTTGCTCGCGCTCGCGGGCGGCTTGTTTTTCGGCTTCGCCGTGTTGGTGCGGCTGCCCGTCCTCTTCCTGCTCCCCGGCTTGTTCGTCCTGCTCTGGCCCGCGCATTCATCTCTGTCATGGCAGTTGCGGCGGGCGCTCGCGCCGCGCGCCTTGTTGCGAAGCGATCTGATCCTTTTCTCCGCGGTCGTGTTCTTGTGCGGGTTGGTCCCCTTACTCGCCCACCAGTACCGGATGGCCGGCGCATGGTATTTATCGACTTATGGGCGCGCCGATAACGCCTCGCCGAATCTCGACACCGTAAGCCGCAATCTATCCTACTACCTCGGCACGGGGCCGGGGGCGGAAGACAATTGGGCGCTCTTCGCGATTTTCGCTGGATTCGCTGGGTTCGCGTTCTACTTTCACCGGTGCGGGCGGGCGGCGAGAGACTTCGGCTTGATGAGTTGGCAGCGCGTTGCCCTCGCGGCGCTCGTCCTGTGGGGTGTGCCGACGGCCTACTTCCTGACCCACGCGATTAGAATTCATTATTACCCGAAGCCCTCGACTTTCGGGGCGGCGCTGCTCCTCGCGCTCGGGGCGCTCACCATCGAAGGCCGCGCCGCCCGCCTGACAGTACCTGAGGCCGGCGGCACACCCCACTGGTCTTTGCGC
>JBOGOY010000586.1:0-3680 GCA_050748185.1 Pyrinomonadaceae bacterium | reverse complement strand
ATTCATCCCTTCCGCTTTCTGATTACTTGAATCGCGTTGACCGCGCTTAGAAGTTCAATTTCAGCCCGAACTGGAACTGTCGCGGGTCGAAGGCGGCGGTCGCGCGGCTGTAGTAGCGGCCCGCGCCGTCGCGGCGGTTGGTAGCGTTGACCGCTTGAAAGAACGGCGAGGCGGTGGCCTGATTGAAGCGGTTGAAGAGGTTGAACCCTTCGGCGATCAGGTCGAGGCGGAGGCGCTCGCCGATCGGGATCGTGCGCGTCAAGCGCAGGTCGAGCGAGACATAGCCTTCGGTGATGCCGCGGTTGCGCCCGAGCGATCCGGTCTGGAAGGCTCCCGGCAGGACGAGCGTGCCGTCGGCGGCGACGCTCGGGCGATCCGTCTGCGAGGACTCGTCGTTGTTGGTGTCCGAGTTAGTGATGATGTTAAACGGGCGGCCTGAAGAGAGTTCGAGGATCGGAGCGACGGTAAAGTTCGAGAGGAAGCGGCGCAGGCCGCTGTCGGAACTGGTCCACGATCCGGGCGAAGCGAGCAACCCGCTGAACACGAAGCGGTGCCGTTGATCGAAGAGCGAGTCGGAGCGCTCGGCGCGGAAGTTGCGCACGTCCTGCGGCAGCAGCAACGTCTGCAAATCGGATGAGTCGTCGATCGAATGGGACCAAGTGTAGCTCGCTAAGAATTGGAAGTTGCTGGAGAAGCGGCGGCGCAACTCCGCGTTCAGGGCGTTGTAGTTCGAGTTGCCGTCGGAGACTTGCGCGTTGACGCCGCCGAACGGAGCGACCAGACCGGGCGTTCGCAGCGTACCGGCGATGGCTGCGTTGAACGCGGCGGGCGTCACGGCTCCGCCGGTCAGCGCCTGCACGAGAAAATAATTCGGCCCGCTCGGGCGGAAGAAATTGGCTGCCGGCACCGAGACGAACCTGAGACCGGTCGCGTTGTTGATGGCGACGAGGCCGGGAATGACCACGGTGAAAGCCGCGCTGCTGGTCGTCGGCACGGAGAAGAAGTTAGCCTCGTTCGTGCTCGTCGGCGCGCGTCCGGCGAAGCGCCTGAAGTTTTCGATGATCAGATCGTTGCGCCGCGCGTTGAGGTCGGTCGGGTGCGGCAGGTGGTGAGACCCGACGAAGATATAACCCACGGAGAGCGACATATCTTTCGTCAACTGGCGCTCGACGGCCAGATTGGCCTGCGTCGCGGAGGCATACTCGAAGTCCGCGCCGATGGGCAGCGTGAAAGGCAGAATCGTGCCGAAGCCGGGGAAGGTTTGATCGTCGAACCGCTGACGCCCGAACTGGTAGTTCGCCGTCGGCGCGACGCCCGGTGTGCAATTCACGCCGGGCCGTGCGCCGGCGAATGAGCAAGGGATCACTGTGCCCTGAAAAATCTGCGCCGCATTGAGAAGCGTGGTCGGCGCGGGGTTGTTAAAGATGGAGATGAGTTGTTGCTGCTGCGCGGCGTCGGCGATGTCTGAGTTGAAAGCCGCGGCGAGCAACGGGTGATCGTAGAAGAGGCCGATGGCGGCGCGGATCACCGTCCGGCCGTCGTTGCCGATGTCGTAAGCGACGCCGAGGCGCGGCGCGAAATTATTTTTATCGCGCGGGAATCCCTGTTGGACGCCGATCGCGTCCTGTGCGGCTTGAATATCGGCGACGGAGAGATTGATCCCCGACAGCGGATCGCGGAAACCGACAGGCGCGGTCTGCTGCGTCTGTTCGTAGTCGTAGCGCACGCCGTAGTTGACGGTGAGATTCGGGCGAACTTTCCAAGAGTCCTGCGCGAAGAGCGCGAACGGCCGGTTGTTCAATTTGCTGGCCGGATTGCCGAAGCCTTGAATGTAGGTCGAAGGTAGCCCCAAGCCATACGACTGCACCGGCGTGAAGTTTGGCACCGCGCCCGGAAACGCGCCCAACAACGTCGGCGTGAACTCGCCGAAATTGAAGAGGCCGGCGAAGTTCAACTCGAAGGTCGCGTCGATGCTGATGAAGTTCGCGTCGCCGCCGAACTTGAAATTGTGATTCCCCAACGCGAAGTTGACGTTATCGGTGTACTGGTAGCGATTCTCGGTGCGGACGACCGGCGAAAACAGCTCGCGCCCGATGAAGGCCGTGTCGGAAATATTGAAAGACACGGCCGCGCCGTTCTGCGATCTGAAGGTCGCCTTGCGCTTGCCGAAGGAGAAGCGCGCTTCGTTAACAATCCGATCAGTGAGGACGGAATTGAGCGTTGTCGAGAACGAGGTGTCTTTCAGCGTCTGAATGCCGGTGCGCGAAAAGTCGTTTTGGCCGAGCGACTGGTTCTGCGACTCGACCTGAATGCCGGTCACGTCGCTCGGGTTATAGCCGAAGCGCATCGTCAACTGGTTGCGATTGGTGATCTGGTGATCGAGGCGGACAGAGGAGAACGTTGTGTCGTCCGAGATGGGAAACAATTTCTGCAACTGCGTGAGCGGGCGAAACGCGATGGGGCTGACCGGCACGGGCGTGCCCGTGAGCAGGAAACGCTGGCCGATCGGCTGCCCCGCCGGGATCGCGCCGCCCGTGCTAATCAGCGGATTGGTCCCGTTAAGCGCGGTCGAACCGCCGCTCGAAGCAAGGTAAGCGTACTGCACGGCGGCACCGATCGCGGCCGCATTGCCGGTGGCGAGCAATCCGTTGATGTAAGACGCCTGAGCCGCCGTGATGTTGCGGAAGGTTTGGGTGCCGAGGCCCGGAATCGGGATCGCCACGCTGCTCGTCAGTCCTTGTGTCACGTCGGTCGTGAAAAAGCCCGACTCCTGCCGCCGGCGCTGCTCGAAGGCAAAGAAGAAGAAGGTGCGATCCCGTTTGAGCGGCCCACCGATGGTCGCGCCGTACTGCGCTCGGGTGAACGGCGGCTTCTTGTCGGGGTCGTTGTCGATGAGCGGCGCGAAGGCGTTTCTGGCCTGAATCGACTTGTGGCGGATGAAGCCGAAGAGGTTGCCGCGGATGTCGTTGGTCCCGCCCTTCGTGACGACGTTGACGACGCCGCCCGTCGCCCGTCCGAACTCGGGCGCGTAAGAGTTGGTAGCAACCTGATACTCCTGCACGGCTTCCTGCGAGACCGTCGTGCGCGCGGCGTTGACGGAGTTGTCGGTGAAGTCCGCGCCGTCAACATTGACTTGCGTCGAGCGCCCGCGCTGGCCGCCGATGTTGAGACCGGAACTGGGCGCGGGTCCAATCGGCCGGCCGTTGTCGCGCCCGACGGTCGAGAGCGTCAACGCGAAGCCGGTCGCGCTGCGTTCGTTGATGGGGAGATTGTCGATGCGCCGCTCGTCGATGGTGTTCGAGACGGTCGTCTTCGAGGTTTCGACGATGTTGGTCGTCGCCTCGGAAACGGTGATGGTCTCCGTCAGTTGGCCGGTCTGTAAAGGCACGTCCAAGTCGGCGCGCTGGCCGACCTGCAAGGTGATGGAAGGCACGCTCGCTTTCGAGAAGTTGGCCGCCTCGACTGTCACTTCATATTCGCCCGGCGGCAAATTCACGATCTGGTAAAAGCCTTCGTCGTTGGTCTGCGCGGTGCGCGAGACGCCGGTCGCCTTGTTGGTCGCAGTGACGGTCGCGTTCGTGACCACCGCCTCCTGCTGGTCGCGCACAAAGCCTTGCAGGTCGGCCGCGTTCGACTGCGACTGCGCGAAGGCTTGACTGGCACAGAGCGCGAGCGCGCAC
>JBOGOY010000585.1:0-3682 GCA_050748185.1 Pyrinomonadaceae bacterium | reverse complement strand
CCGACGTGCAACGCGCCGGCCGCGCGCGCCGCCCGCCCGAAGATGTCGGGCACGCCCGTCGTCGCGCCCGTCAGCAGCACGAGGCCGCGCGCGGCGAGCAATCGGCCCAACGTCTCGGCCGCCACGCGCAGCAGTGCGTCCAAGCCGCCCGCGGGCAGCGTGTCGTCGGCCGAGCCCATGACGCCGACTTTGATCTTGGACGATAAACGAGGAGACATAAACGATGGATCACGGACGATGGACGATGGGCAGCGAACAAGAGCTTTACCTTTCAGGCGCGCGGCTTGTCAAACACACCCGGCAGACGAAGCGATCGATGGCAGAGATGGCGGTCACGATTCATCGTCCGTTGTCCGTGGTCTATCGTCAAACGGTCGCTTATCCTCCCGGTCCCACCAGCGTCGCGTGGCGAACCACACCAAGCCGGGCAGCATGAAGAGGATGCCGATGCCGACGGTGACGGCGCGGGGTGAATAGTTAAAACGGTCGAGCAGTTCGCCGGTCGCGTAGTTGGAGAGGGCGAGCGTCAGCGTTAAGAGCGTCATCTCGGCGGCGAAGACGCGGCCGCGAAAGTCGTCTTCGACCGACGCCTGTAAGAGCACGGTGGCGTTGAGCCAGAGGATGCTGCCGCCCATGTGCGCGATGAAGAGCATCGCGGCGGCAGTCGCCAGATTACTTGACAGGCCGAAGGCGGCGTAGAAGAGGCCGCCGAAGAGGAACGAGATGCCGATGGCTCGCTGCATCTGCATGCGCGTCTCGCCGGCGAAGCGCCGCGTGGCGATTGGTCCCGCGGCCGTGCCGATGCCGCGCACCGCGTAGAGGAACCCGATGCCGGTGGCTGCTTTGCCGCCGAGGGGAAAAATCTTTTCACCGAAGACGGCCAGCAGCGCCAGCACGCCGCCGCCCAAGCCCCATGCCGGCTTGACAAGCAGCAGCGCCAGCACGCGCGGGCGGCGGCTGACGTAGCGCAACCCTTCGAGCGTGTCCGCGACGCCGAGCGCGCGGCTGAGCGTCAGTTTAATTTTCTGGCGCGCGGCGCGGGCCGGGAAGCGCACGGCCGCGACGAGCAGCGCCGAGCCGATGAAGGTCAGCGAGTCGATGACGAACGCGGCCCTCACGCCGAGCCAGCCGGTGACGAGGCCGCCGGCCGCCGCGCCGAGCGTCAGCATCGCCGACCACGTGACCGACGAGATGGCGTTGGCCGCGAGCAGATCGCGCGGCGCGACGAGCGACGGAATCGAGGCCGACTTCGCCGGCTCGAAAAAGGTCGAGGCCGCCAGTTGCAGCACCGTCAGCGCATAGACCAGCCAGACGTGTTCGGGGCGGCGCACGAAGAGGAACCCGAGGACCACGACCGCGCGCAGCACGTCCGAGACGATCATCACGCGGCGTCGGCTGAAGCGATCGGCGACGACGCCCGCGAGGGGACCACAGACGACGCTCGGCAGGAAACGCGCGACCAGCACGAGACCCACCGCCCGCCCCGATCCCGTCAACTCCAGCACAAGCGTATAGACCGCGATCGTGTTAAACCAGTCGCCCAACTGGCTGACGACCTGACCCAGCCACAGCAGCCTGAAGGCGCGGTTCTCTCGCAGCAAATCCACATACCCTCTGGGTTCGGACATACTGAGATCATGCAGAGTGAATGGCGAATAGTAAATCTTCGATAGTGACAGGAGCAGAGGGTGAACCGTGACCGAGTGACAAGTGACAAGAGACTGACAGTTCTGGCTTGTCACTTGTCACTGCTTTGACTTGTCACTCGGTCACTCGGCACCTATCACTTTTTGAGTGAGCAGTCAGAGTAACCGCGACGCATCAGCCTGACTCGTCAGGTTGACGCATCGCTGCCGGCAACGGCGGCGCGTCGGATGGCGCGCCCGCTGATTGCTTGGCATTTCGTCAGATACGCATGGGCGGAGGGCGCGGCACGGGGATTGAAAAGAGATAAAGCGCGCGGCACGAAGCGCTCGTCGCTTTGGCGGGTTCACCGCACTGAGCCCGCAGGCCGCGCATATTTAAGAACCAGTGCTGGCGTCTCGCATGAAAGTGATCGGCTTGAACGAAGCGCCCGCAGGTTTCTCACCCCGCTCGGCGAGTGAGTGCCACCCACTCGCCGCTTGCCCCTCGCGCCGCCGTTGATGAATGCCGATTTGCTCCCGCGCATTCGTCAACGGCGGCGTTTGTTTTCCCGCGGGAGATTTACCTCGCGTTACCGCCTCGCCACATAGTTTGCGCCTGACGGCTGGAGTGTCAGGCGTCTCAGGAACCAAGAAGCAGATGATAAGAGTGGGCGGGAATGACATATCAGTCGGCGATGATGGCCGGGCCGGGCGGCGGGCGTTGGTCCCCCGCGGGGCGGCGGCGGTCGTCGCCGCGTCGTGTGTCGCCGCGTGGCTGCTCCTGTCCGCGGTACTTTACGCCGGGTCACGGGGCCACGGGCTGCCGGCGGCGCTGCTGCTGCTGTCGGGCGTGACCTTCACCTGCGCGGCGTTTGCCGTGTGCAAGTTTTACATCGGGCGCGTGTCGGCGCAGGCGCGCGCGTCCGCAGAGTTGGCGCATCTGCACCTCGCCACCGTCGAGGCGCTCGCTACCGCCATCGACGCCAAGGATCAGACCACGCATTGCCACGTCCGGCGCGTGCAACTTTACGCCGCCGGCATGGGCCGCGCCCTCGGCCTGCCGGCCCCACACGTCGAGGCGTTGCGCGCGGGCGCGCTGTTGCACGACATCGGCAAACTGGCCGTGCCCGATCACATTCTCAACAAGGCCGGCAAACTCTCGCCCGCCGAGTTCGAGCGGATGAAGGTTCACACGATCGTCGGCGCGCAGATTCTGGAGAAGATCAATTTCCCGCACCCGGTCGTCGCCATCGTGCGCCACCATCACGAGCGCTGGGACGGGCTGGGCTACCCGGACGGGCTGGCGGGCGAAGATATCCCGCTTGCGGCGCGCGTCTTCGCCGTCGTGGACTGCTACGACTCAGTGCGCGAGGAGCGCCCCTTCCGGCCCGGCATGGGGGGCGCGGAGGCGGGCGAACTGATCCGGCGCGGCGCGGGCACACATTTCGATCCGCGCGTGGTCGAGACGTTCCTCGCCCGCCTGCCGGAGTTTGAAGCGGAGCTTGGCGCGCGCGGGCTGGCCCACCAACCGCCGCCCGACCACGACGAAACGGGCGCGACACGTGACGCATCGGCCGAAGCCGCAGACGATTTGCTCTCTTCGGCCGCACACCCCGCGCGGCCGTGCCCGCAGGCCATGCCCTCCTATTTTGAACACATTAAGAACGCGCACCGCGAGATCTGTGCCCTCTACGAGATCGCCAGCACTTTCGGCTCGTCGCTCGACATCACACACCGGGCGGCGATGCTCGCCGACAAACTCGGCGGACTGGTCCCCTACGACACCTGCGTGATTTATCTCTACGATGAATTGCAGGGCTGCGCCCGCGTGGCGCACGCCGCCGGGGCGCACGCCGAAACTTTATGCGGGCGCACCGCCGCGCCGGGCGAAGGCGTCGTCGGCCTCGCGCTCGCCAGCCGCCGGCCCGCGACCGATCTCGATCCGATGCTCGACTTTGACGGCATCGTGCTGCCGCCGGGCGCGCCCCGCTACCGCGCGGTGATCGCGCTGCCGCTTTTGAAAGAGGGTCGCTTGCTCGGCGCGCTCGCTGTGTATG
>JBOGOY010000584.1:0-3682 GCA_050748185.1 Pyrinomonadaceae bacterium | reverse complement strand
TGTCATTCCTCCCCGTGCTCTTCGCCGTCGTAGCTGAGCACGGCGGGCTCGCCGTCAACAATCGTTTCCAGATAGACGGGGCGACCCCAGAGCGTCTGGACGTGTTCGAGGACTTTGCGCGCGTAGCCGAGGTCGAGTTCCGCGCCCTCGAATGAATGTTTGAGATACAACTCGCGGTTGTTGTTGTAGTCGCCGTCGGCGACGACGATATAAGGAAAGCCGAAGTTGGTCATATTGGAGACGAGTTGATCGCGGACGCGCTCCCAGCGCTTCTCCGTCACGCGCCACTCCTCGTCGTCCACGAGTTCGAAGACAAACAGGTCCAACTCTTCGCACAACTCCTCGGTCAGATAGTTCCTGAGGAACGACACGTCGTTGTCAAGCTCCCTAACCTCGAAGATCTTGGCGCGCCCCTCGCCGCCCACGCGCCCGAACCGCTCGCGCTCTTCCCGGGTCGGGTTGTCCCAGCGCCGCTCGATGTCCTCCCAGATTTTGTAGCCCACGTAGTAAGGGTTTAGCTGCCCCTTGTGCGGCGACACCACGCCTGCGTGCAGTTCCGCGAACTCCAGCAGTTCCTTATCCGGCAGGTCCAGTTCGCGCATGATGCGCGAATGCCAGAACGAGTTGTGGTGTAACAAGCCGTTAGCGACGTAGGCGTGCTTCTCGTCCACCGTGATGTCGTACACGTCTGCCTGCCCGTACTCGATGGACACGATTTCGTCGCTCGCTTCTTCCTTTCGGAACCAGCGACGCTCCTCGACGTACTGCCTGAGCCCTTCTTGCTTACGCGCGAGGCGGAACCCGATTTCTCGGTGGAAGCGCGCGGCCGACGCGCCGGTGATTTCGAGGTGTGTGCAGCCGTCTTTTTTTGGCCGCTGGGTCGAAAGGATGCCGTAATTGAGTAGCACGATCTGAACCGTGCGAATCAGATCTTCACTCGACGAAGCAAGCTTGATGCCGCCGCGCCCGGCATAAGCGTCCGCGTCAAAGTAGCCACTGAGAAACGCCGATACGACCTCTTTTGGCGAACGCAGGACGAGCGCGGGGATTTTTTTCTTTGGCGACTTATCGCGGAGGTCGATGCCCACACGACGGAGCAAAGCCAACAATTCGCGCGAGTGGACGATGACGCGCCAGTGGCCGCCGACTTCGGTCGCGTCCCAATGCACGAGCGCACGCAGACCTAAGACTCGACCGATACAAGCCGCCAGCGTCTTTGCCAACTCTTCCTCGCCGCAAGTCAGGCAAATGCCTGACTTCGTGACGTTGCCATCACCGACGAAATAACCGAGCAGCCATGCCAAGTCCTCTTCGAGGACGGCGGGCGGGCGGAGCAGGTTGCGGGTGGAAAGAACTTTCCCGTGCCTGCCCGGCTGGTACGAAGAGACTTGGAGCGAAGCCGTAATGGCCCCGGCCTTTTGCGTCCTGCGCCCTTTCATGTGCCGGAGCACGGTCCACAGCGACACGCCGGCGAGGGCGGCGACGGCCTCCAAAGAAGCGCTCCGCTGTGCCAAGGCATAGTCGAGTGGCTGCTTTGCTTGCGGCCAGATGTTATTGCCGGCCTCAACCGTGACACGCTCGCCGATGTTCACTTCGCTCAAATAAGCCCAGCCTCCGTCCGCCAAGCGGACGCGGTGTTTGTAGGCTCCTTCGATCATCAGGCCACGACGAGTGCGGATGCGAATGGTGGGCGCGCCCTCTTGCTTATGAAAGTCCTTAATCCGGTGTAAGGAGCCGGTGCCGCCGCTCGCGACGTTCACCTGAACACGCTCTTTCCACAACTGATCGAAGCGAATAAATCCGCGTTCGGACAGAATCAGTGAGTCGCCCGTGGCACACGCCCATCCTTCGTTAGCGGTCTTAGTTTGCATCTGCGGGACGAAGTATTCCATCTCCTCGTGGATCATCGCCATCACGTCGCGCTGCCAATCGGCGAGGGCGGGCGAGTGGCGCATGAGATAGTAAATGAGATCCTTTTCGGGCAGGCGCTCGGCGATGCGCTTCCGCTCCTGATCGCTCGCGGCGGGCGCGTCTTCCGATTCGCGCTTCTGACCGATCTGCCACAGGTCGTCATAGCGGCCCGGCGCCTTCTGGCGCGGCGCTTCGCCCTCTTCTGTGGCGCGTGGCGCGCGGCGGATGAAGAAATTAGGATCGACGTGCTCTTCAATTGAGAGCACGGCGTCGAGGAAGCGCTCGATGGTCTTGCGTCCGTACTTGAATTCGTACTCGTTCATCCGGCCCGCGTGGGCCGAGACCGACTCGACCATCCTCCGGTTGGTCTTCGAGAAATAGGCATTGTGCTTAAAGAAGTCCACGTGGCCGAGCACGTGCGCGATGACGAGTTTGTTCTGGACGGGGCTATTGGTTTCCATCAGGAAGCCATAGGACGGGTTGGTGTTGATGACGACCTCGTAGATCTTCGACAGCCCGAAGTCGTACATCGTCTTCATCCGGTGATAGGCCTTGCCGAAAGTCCAGTGCGAGTAACGGCCCGGCAGCGCGTAGGAACCGATCTCGTACATCACCGTCGCCGGCACCAGTTCAAAGCGCGTCGGGAACGGGTCGAGGCCGAACCGCAGCGCGACCTCCCAGATCTGTTCGAGAGCCTTTTCGAGTTCCTTGATTTCACGGTCTGACATGGAAGCATTTTGCGCCTCTGACTGACGCGGAGCAAGATTTCAGAGATGCCTTTTGACTCCACCTGACCGGCCGTTTTCCCAAGTGAGCAGTGGTTAACCGAACAGACGCGCTACTTCGCGGCGATTTTTCGCATCAGCGGCGAGCATTGATATTTGGCCGGATAGACGACGTGGTACAGCAGGGCTGAGACGTTGTGCCTTTCGTGGGATGAGCTTGTTCGCCGACGCAAATTTGTCGCGATGGGCGGCGGGGAAGGGTCTCGCGGGAATTCATTTTTTTGGATTTATGTTCAGTTTTTTAGTCCTTCAATTCTTAAGCGCGCCCTGACCAGTCTTGCGGGATAAATGGCTAGTCCTTACCCTCATTAGAGTTACCTAGACAATAAGTTAGCGGCAGGATTCTGGCTTTAGATTTGCCAAGAGGTAAGTGGCGACTACCGTTCAACTCAGTTCGGGACTCAGACCACCTTCTGAATTTTTCAGAAGCACTTTCTTAGCCTGCTTCGAGGAGCGAAAAACAGATGATGAAAAACTTTAAGTTCAGCTCCCTTGTTGCTGCTTTGGTGTTGTGCTTGGCGAGTGTCACACTCGGCCAAGAGACCACCGGCAACATCGAGGGGACGATCAGCGATCCGCAGGGCGGGGTCGTGCCGGGCGTCGTCGTGACGGTGACCACCCGCGGCGCTGCCACGGGTGCCCGTCAGGACACGACGACCGGATTTAATCGCACTGTCACCACCGACCAGAGCGGATTCTTCCGCATGCAGCAGGTGCCACCGGGTTTTTACACGGTCTCAACCAGCGCCATCTCCGGCTTCAGCGGCGCGGCGGTCAACGGGGTCGAGGTCGTGCTGGGTAAAACCACGCCGGTCAACATCTCGCTGCAAACCGGCGGCCTGCAAGAGACGGTCACGGTGACGGCCGAAACGGTTGCCATCGACCCGACGGATAACAAGATTCGAGGTCGTGTCAAGAGTTGTGGAAATATTTTTTAGCGCATCCTTGCTGATCGTCGCCTTTATCTCTCGCTAGGCTGCGGTATC
>JBOGOY010000583.1:0-3703 GCA_050748185.1 Pyrinomonadaceae bacterium | reverse complement strand
GACAGGGTTAGTTGCGCGTTCTGTCGTCGACGGTTCCGGGCGCAAACGGCTGAATTGAGGGCGCAAGGAACGGGAAGGTGTCGCGGAAAGGCGCGTCATTGGTGTTGGCATTGTCGCTGAGCGCGACGCCGTTGTTGATGAGCGTCAACTCAATGTCAATCACGTCGTCAACCAAACGCCGCCCGTTCGGAAAGGCCGCCTGCACGTTGTTGCCGCCACCCGTCCCCGAGTTCGCTTGGTTCAGATTGAGGCGCAGGAAATCGCCGCGCGCGACGGCGACGTTGGCCAAGATGCCGATGAAGGTGTCGTTCGTGCCGAAGGCCCGAAGCGCGGGCACAATGTCGTTGAGGAATCTGCCGTTCTGATCGTCGAGTGGGGTCGCGGCGTTGAATTCGTTTTTGCGGCTCCAGCGGACGAAGGCGATGCTGACGGCCGGGTTGGCCGCACGGTCCACTGTCAACCAGCGGCCGAAACCGCGCACGTCGCCCGAGCGCGTCAGCGTGGAGGAACTGCGCCGCTGTCCGATGGCGTTGACGCCGACCTCATTGTTCGCGCCTGCCTGACGGAGCAGCGCGATGGGCAGGCTGATGGCGAAGGCCAGTGTGTTATAGCCGGCAAAGCTGTCGCGCCCGCGCGCGAGTTGCGCGCGATCCGGCGGCCCCGTCCCGTTGCGCGGCGGCGCGGCGTAGCGCGCAAAGCCGCTGATGTCAAAGAAGAAGGGATCGTCCGTCACGCCGGCGAAGAACCGCACGCCCGTCGCCGCGTCTTCGGTGATCACTGGGGCGGGCGCGTTCGGGCTGAGGTTCGGCACCGTCGAAGGAGCCGTGATCGTCTGCCCCGTCGGAAGTGTGATGCTCGCAATTTGCGGCTGGGTGGCGCTCTGATTCTTGGGCGAGAAGCGCACGTCGAGGAAGCGGTCGGGCCGCGCGTCGCCCGTGAATTCGAGTTCGAGACGGAAGCGCACGTTCTCGTCGAAGATGCCGAAGTTGACCATCTCATTCGGCACAATGAAGCCGTGCGCCGTCAGGATGAAAACGGCGCGCGAATTATCGTTTGGATCGAGAAAGGCGTAAATGTCGTTGAGGTCCGCGCCCTGATCGCTTGCCGAGAGTGGGGCGTCGCCGTGGTCGGCGGCGTTTAACCGCGGGGCCGGAGTGAGCGTAGCCGCGACGACCGCCGTCAGGGCCAAGACTGCGAACGCGAGTAATTTTTTTCTAACAGAAGTCATGGGGTCTTCTCCTTCAACCTTGAGCGAGACGTGACTGATTTACATCTTTACCTCTCAGGTTAAGCCGGCACGCGCGGCAGAGGTGTGTAAGCAGCAAGGATTTACATTTGCAGACGGGCGCGGGGGCGCGCCGACCAATAGAAGAAAGTAAAGAGAGGCTGGCCCGGCTTCGTTCCCTATGGTAGCCGGGCCGCAGTCTCTCCTGATCGATCCGAATATGGTAGTCCCACTGCCGGCCGCGACTTACAGGTTCGGGCTGCGTGGAAACTTCACGAATGGGAGGCGCGTCTCGCGCACGAAGAATTGATCGGTGCGGATGCCGGCCGGTGATGTGAAGCCGGCGCTGCCGGCCGCGGCGATGATGTCGTCCTGATCGATGCCGTCGCCGCTGATGCCGATAGCCCCGACGAGTTCGCCGTTCTTATAGAGCGGAACACTGCCGGCGAAGATTTGCAGGCCGTTAGCGAGCACCGGAAAGTCCGTACACGGCACGTTCGCGGGGAAGAAGCGCGGCGCGGCCAGCGTCTGCACGAGGTTGTCAATCGCAATGTCGAGTTGCAGACCGACGTTAAAGGGACTCCACTCGCCGATGGGCGTGCTGAACGGGCCGGCCGGCGTGTTGTTGATGCCGTCCGGGAAAAACGGTCGATGCAAAAAGCCGATAGCCCGATCCGAGAAAGCCCAAGAGCCATCGAGGATCACGTTGTCGGCAAAAGCGCGGTCAACGTAATTGCCAAAGCCGGCTTGCCGCAACTGTTGTCCCGCATCAGTCCGCGAGAAGAAGACGGCCGAGCGGGCTTTCTGAACCGCCACGTCAAAGCCGAACACCGGCGCGTCATTGGTGCGGAAGATGCCGAGCACTTGTCCCTGCGTGTCAACCACTGAGACGGAGACGGCCGCCGGGCTGCCGAGCGGTTGACGAATGCCGGCGCGCGTGCGGTCGGCCTGTTGTGCGCCCTGCGTCAAAATCCGCGTCACATCGGCGGCGGTCAGGGCGTTGGCCGAACCGTTCAGGCTGTTGCGGAACGGGAAGAAGCGGAGATCGACGGCTCCGCGGACGCTGCCGAGCGCCATCGGAACGAAGGCCGAGGGCCGCGCTCCGCGCACCGGAAATTCGGGATCGAGCGCTCCCGGCAGATTAGCGAAAGGTATCGTTTGAACACTTGGAAGATCGGCGTCGGTGATGTTGTGGAAAGGCAAACGGATGCCGTTAACCAGAATGTTATCGCCACGGATCAGTGGAGGCGTGTCGTAGCCACGCACCGCCGCGACCGCGATGATCTCCTCGAAAGGTTTATCAAAATCACGCACGTCACGGTCAATCGTGTAGATGCCGTCGCCCTCGATGCCGACGCCGCCTGACGGCACGCCGTTTTTGTAGATCGGCATCGCACCCGGATCGCCTGAGAGGCCAAAGGGCAGGCCCGGCATTTTGACATCCGAGCATTCAAGCGATGAGAACTGCACGCCGAAGAGCGGGCCGCCCGCTTGATTATCGACGCCGGGCGGGAAATGTTCTTGAATGATGAAGCTCGCGGTGCGCGGGGTAAAGGCATTGCCAAAGGTGCTGAAGAACGCGGAGGTGCCGGCCTTTGAAATGGCCGCGCGCCTGACCGGGTTAAGTAGCGGCGGCAGGTCCGCGCCGTCGAGCCCGTTGGGAACCAATCCGGTGATCGGGTTGGGCGTTTGGTTAAAACCGGTTCCGCCCACAAACTTCAAACGGGCCGGCGCGCCGGGCATGTGAAAGATGCCGAGCACGTTGCCTTCTCTGTCCGTGACGGCCACCGTCACGCGCCGGTTCAACGCGACTGCGGCCGAGACGGCTTGAGCGATGACGGTCCGCACGTCGTCGGGCGTCAGATTGCCGGCGGTGAGCGGGTTGGTGTTCGGCGTCGGGGTTGTCGCGGCCGGAGCCGGAGTCGGAATCGAACCTACGTCATCAGGCTTTCCGCCTCCGACGTGACCGATGCCGAGGCGCACCCGGTTGCTGGTTGTGCCCTTGTAGCGCAGGCCGACGAGCACGTCGCCGACGTTCGCCATCTCATCATGCAGTCTGACCGTGAGCGAATGCATCCACTGCTGGCCCGGCACACGGCCGAGGTGTTCGACCGGCAAAGAGTAAATCCGTCCGGCTCCGTCCTCGGCCTCGACCGTCAGCGCGGAAGGCACTTCGAAGGGATCGATGTTGAGCGCGAAGAGTTGAATGCGTGTCCGGCGATCACTGACGAAGGCAGCGCGCGAGACGAGCGAGAAAGGCTCGTGCAGCCGCGTCACGGAATCGACCGCGACGGCGCGGGTCGAAGTAGCTTCGCTGATCAGGATGGGATGCGTCGCCTGCGCGGAAGAGTTCCGCCCGAAAAAGAAGACGGCGACGACCGATAAGATCAGACCAGCGCAGACGGAAACCGAGTAGCGTCGTCGGGTGAAACTATTAGTGATCATAAGGCACAACACGAATCGAAGTAGCAGTGTTGA
>JBOGOY010000582.1:0-3704 GCA_050748185.1 Pyrinomonadaceae bacterium | reverse complement strand
CGCGTGAACTGCAACTACAACTCGCGGTCGGCGCGCCGCTCATTGCGACCCGTGGCTACGCCGCCGACGAAGTGCGGGAGGCCTACGCGCGGGCGCGCGAACTCTGCGCGCAGGTGGGCGACCGCGCGCAACTCTTCCCGGCGCTGCGCGGCCTGTGGGCATTCCACCTCGGACGCGCCGACTATGCAGAGGCGCGCGCGCTGGCCGAGCAAATGCTCGAACTCGCGGAGCGGCAACAAGACCCGCCGCTGCTGTTAGAGGCGCACCGCTCGCTCGGCAACACGATGTTCTGGCTCGGTGAACTCGAGGCCGCGCGCCGTCACATGGAGCGAGGCATCGAACTCTACGTGCCGGACGAGCACCGCACGCTCGCCCTTTTGTACGGCCAAGACCCGGATGTCGCCAATCGCGGGATGCAGGCTTGGCCGCTCTCGCTACAGGGCTTCCCCGAGCAGGCGCTCAGGCGCGGGCAGGAATCACTCGCGCAGGCCCGGCAGATCGCCCACCCTTACAGCCTCGGCTACGCGCTGGTCCACGACATGTGTTGCCAGCAATATCTGTTGCGGACGGAGCAAGCCGAAGCGCGCGCGGAACAGGCGATTGCGCTGGCGACCGAGAAGGGCTTTCCGAACTGGCTGCTCGCCGGCTTTGCGGTGCGTGGTTGGGCGCTGGCTTTACGGGGGCAACACGACGAAGGGGTCGGCCTGTTGCGCCAAACGGTTGACCTTTGGCGCTCGACCGGCTCGGAACTCGTGGTCCCATACTTTCTGACGCTACTTGCCGAAGCGCAGGGTCAGGCCGGACAGTTCAGCGACGCGCTCGCGTCGCTCGACGACGCCTTCGCCGTGGCGCGCAAAAACGACGAACACTGGTACGAAGCGGAGATGCACCGGCTGCGCGGCGAGTTGTTGCTTCAGGCGCGGGGGACCAACGGCGAGGCGGAAGCGGAGGGTTGTTTCCGACAGGCGCTGGAGACGGCGCGCCAACAGTCAGCGAAATTGTTGGAGTTGCGCGCGGCGCTCAGTCTGCACCGGCTCGCGAAACAGCAGGGCCGGGGCGCTGAGGAATCGCGCGGCCTGCTCGCAGAGGTTTATGGCTGGTTTAAGGAAGGTTTCGAGATGCCGGACTTGGCACGGGCGCGGGCTGCACTTGAAAGTTCATAGCTTGGAGCAATGTCGAACTGTCTTTCGGAAATTCAGCTATTCGATCGGTCTCTTACTCCGCCCGCAGCGCCTCGATCGGGTCGAGGCTCGAAGCCTTCCACGCGGGCCAGAGGCCGCTGACGATCCCAACTACAGACGAGACTGTGACGCCTAAGACCGCCGACAACGCGCTCACCAAGAGAGGAAACCCCATCGCCTTCGCGAGCCCGAAAGCGAGGCCGAATCCCAACAGCACGCCTAATGCGCCGCCGATCGCGGTGAGCATCACGGCCTCGATCAGAAACTGCGTCAGCACGTCGCGGCGGGTCGCGCCGACCGCCTTGCGGACGCCGATCTCTTTGGTCCGCTCCGTCACCGAGACCAGCATGATGTTCATCACCACGATCCCGCCGACGACCAGCGAAATCGCGGCGACGCCGATCGTGACGAGGTAGATGTTCGCGGTCGCCGTGGTGTAGAGATCGAGGAAGACCGCCTGCGTCTCGATCGAGAATCCGTCGTCCTCATCCCTGAAAGTCTTGCCGCGCCGGGTCCGCATCACCGTGCGGACTTGATCCTCGGTGGCCTCTAACTCTTCGGCGCTCGCCGCCTGCACGAAGACGATGATCGAATCGCGCGCGCCGTACACTTTCTGGTAGTTCTGGTAGGGGACGAGCACGTAGTTGTCGCGCGAGAAGCCGAAGAGTTTGCCCAGCCGTTCGGCCACGCCGACGATCTGGTAGGAGCGCCCACCGACGCGCAACTCCCGCCCGACGGCCTGCGCGGGCGGCGTGCCGGCGAACAGGTTGTCGAGCACATCTGGGCCGACGACGCACACGTCTCGGCCCGCCCCGGCTTTGCCTTCGGACCACGCGCGCCCGTAATCGATGCTCACGTCCTCAATCTCGAGAATTGACAGCGAGATGCCGCGCACGCGCACGTCCTGCGAGCGCTGGTCCCCACGCTTCACTTCGGCGACGGCGTTGGCCGCGACGCCGACCCGCCAGCAGAGCGGGCAGAGGCGCGCGACCGCTTCCGCGTCCTCGTCGGTCACGTCCTTGCGTCGGTTTGTCTTGATGAACTCTTCGCGGGAGAGGACAACCAGCGGGCGCTTCGAGACTGAGAAAACGGTCGAGCCCTGTGAGGAAAAGGTCTGCGCCACCGTCTGATCGAGGCCCTTGATGATCGTCACGACTGCGATCACCGCCGCCACGCCGACCACGATCCCGACCAGCGTCAGCGCCGTCCGCAGCTTGTTGGCCCTCAGGCTCCCGGCGGCGATGCGGAACGATTCATAGAGGGGTGAGAAGCGCATGGGTAATGGATGAGGGATGAAGGTAGAACTTTAAATTCTCGATTCTACAGCGGTTTTCATATGAATGAAGAGAGGTAAAAGCTCGAAAACATTGAGCCAAAATCACAAGCAAGACTCTTCATACAAGTGAAAACCGCTGTAATTCATCCCTCATCCCTCACTTGATTTTCTCGTCCTTCCCGATGAAGCCGTTACAGATCGAGACGATGCGGCGGTCGCCCCGCACCTGCTCACCCGACGACGGGTGGCGCTTCGGAATCGGGTTCATCCTCAGTCGCGTCGTCCGGAAAGTCGATCCGGTCATAGACTTCTGCGAGTTGGAGCCGAGAGTCGATCGAGGCGACGTAGAGGCTACCCTCCAAGCCGAGCGCGAACGTGTACTCCCAGTGCCCGCCGTCGCGCCGGGTGAAATGTTCGACGTAAGGGTGAGATTGTGAGACCAGCAAATAATCAGTGAGCGATGCATTCTGGCGATAGCGGATGAACTTGTTCCCGCGGTCGTAACTTTCAGTTGATTTCGACAGCACCTCGATAACGACCGTCGGATTGACGACGACATCACGATGCTCGTCGTAATAAAGCGGCTGGCCGCAGACCACGAGCACATCCGGGTACGAGAACAGCCCTTTCAACCCGCGGTCGGTCGGCAGACGTGAGTAAACTTTCATGTTCGGCGAGAAGACCGTGCAGGGTTTGCCGCGGAGTTGGCCGCCGATGGCGATAGTAAGATTAGCGTTAATGATACTGTGCTCGGGGCTCTCACCGGCTATCGCGTAAATGAGGCCGTCGAGACATTCGTGTCGCTCGAAGGCGGCGCGTTCCGAAGCGAGATATTCATCGGGTGAGGCGAGTGATTGCGTGCGGCGCGCTGTGCTCATGATTCCGAACTCCTTGCGGTCAGGCTCTGACGACAACATCAGCATCAAGGCTGCCATTCTAACACGCCTCGGTCCGTCGTCTGCCGCGCGTCACCCGCACGAAAAAGGCGAGGCCGCAGTAGTTATGAAACGACTGCGGCCTCGCTCTTCCAAAGCGTTTGTCGCCCCTCCGCCCTACCTGATCTTTTCGTCCTTCTCGATCAGACCGTCGCGAATCGAGATGACGCGGTGGGCGCGTTCGGCGATGTCGTGTTCGTGCGTGACGACGATGATCGTGTTGCCCTCGGCGTGGAGCCGCTCGAAGAGGCCCATGATCTCGGCGCTCGTCTTCGAGTCCAGCGCGCCGGTCGGCTCGTCGGCCAGCAGGAG
>JBOGOY010000581.1:0-3704 GCA_050748185.1 Pyrinomonadaceae bacterium | reverse complement strand
GCTCTATGTTAATCTGACGGCGGCGGCACTCGCACAACCGGAGCATGTGCGCGTCTTTTACTCGCTGGCTCAAGCAGAAGAGTTTGCATCTGCACAAACACAATCTCAGGAGCTACAAGTTCCGTCATCAACATCGGCAGCTAAAGATGAGCACTCACCTACCTGTGGACTTTTAGCCCAAGCAAGTCACAACGACTTGGCGATAGCAAATCATCGCTACTCGATACTCTCTTCATCACGCCGCCTCGACGAAATTTGCCAGGCACCCCCAATCCCCTCACGGACATTGCGGCGCTGGCGTGCATGCTTCCGCCAAGCCGAAGCAGAATACGGTAGTGGATTCCTAGGGCTGCTTCCGCGCAAACACAAACAGGGCAATCGACTGCGCAAACTTCCC
The DNA here is from genome assembly GCA_050748185.1 of Pyrinomonadaceae bacterium. Classification (GTDB taxonomy): domain Bacteria; phylum Acidobacteriota; class Blastocatellia; order Pyrinomonadales; family Pyrinomonadaceae; genus JACCRA01. The sequence goes on along the minus strand of JBOGOY010000581.1, from coordinate 3,307 downwards.
GATGAAGTGCTTACTTTGATGGAACATTTCATCGTCAACGAATACGAACAGCCTACGCAATCGACTCGCTTCGCCGCTTGGTCAAAACTTCTCCGCGCATGTCACGAACGTGGACTCATCACGCCCAGCTATCAGACTTTCTGTCTCGCTGTGAAGCATCGTCCGCACCATCGACAGATCACCAAGCGCCGCGGAGAGCGCGCTGCCTATCATTCCGAAGAGTTCTATCATGATCTGAACTTGCAAATTCCCAGACATGGGGACCGCCCTTTTGAAATCGCGCACATTGATCACACCGAACTGGATATTGAACTCATCTCGTCCGGCACGCGCCGCAACTTGGGACGCCCTTGGGCGACTTTTATGACCGATGCCTTCTCGCGCCGCTTTCTGGCAGTAGTGCTCTCTTTTTCCACTCCCAGCTATCAAAGTTGCATGATGGCACTCAGGGAATGCGTGAGCCGCTTCGGGCGTTTGCCAAATACGCTCGTCATGGATGGTGGCCGCGAATTTGAAAGCGTGTACTTCGAGACACTCTTAGCGCGCTTCGAGTGCATCAAGAAAACCCGGCCACTGTCGAAGGCGCGATTCGGTGCAGTCTGCGAGCGTCTCTTTGGTACCACCAATACTCGCTTCGTTTACAACCTGACAGGGAACACCCAGATGACCAAGGGCAATCTCCGCGAGATTACGCCAACCGTCAGTCCGAAGAATCTCGCCATATGGACGTTCGGTGAACTGCTCAAACGTTTGCAGGAATTCGCTTACGAGGTCTATGACACCTTCGACCACCCGGCGCTCGGACAGAGTCCCCGTGAAGCTTTTTCTATAGGACTGATGCAGAGTGGGGCACGTATACATAGAACAATTCCTTTCGACGACGAATTCCGCATCTTGACGTTGCCCTCGACCATTAAAGGCACGGCTCAGGTAGTGCCGGGTCGTGGCGTGCGCATCAATTATATCTTTTACTGGAGCGACGGCTTTCGTGATGCGAGCGTAGAGAAATCACAAGTTCTTGTGCGCTACGATCCATTTGACGCAGGCTTCGCCTACGCTTTCGTCAAGAATCAGTGGCGGCAATGTCTTAGTGAATATCACAGCAGTTTCAAAGGACGCTCGGTCAAAGAGGTCATGCTCTGCTCTGCAGAGTTGCGCCGAGGGCGCCAGCAACACAATCGCAACATTGCTATCACTGCTCATCGTCTGGCTGAGTTTCTGAATGCGGTGCAAGCTGATGAAGTCATTCAGCAGCAACGACTCCGCGACGCTGAAACTCGGAAAGCAGTTCCGTTAAGGGGTGGCTCTCGCAAAAATTCTGAGCTGCAAGTCCTCACTGAACAAACTTCCCAATCGACTTTTGAGATGCTGCTGCCGGAGTTCACTTGTAGCCCGGATCAGCTTGAAATGTATGAGGACTATCAATGACGGCGGCGTATTTTCCGGCTGCGCTCCTCGTCGCACCTTGGGTTGAGCGCCTTCGGTATTTCAAGAGCTACGCAGTTTCACATCCGCTACTCAAAAAGACGGACACCGCTCTGTGGAGCGCGATTCAAGAACCGGCCAGCGCATCACTCATCTTTGTATACGGACCAACGGGTGTCGGCAAAACTACTTTGCGTCAGCACGTGGAGGAACGCCTGCTCAAGATGCGCGATCCTGCCACGCCTCATCTACCAGTCATCGGGCTTGAGGCCATCGCGCCGGATGCAGGCAAATTCAGTTGGAAAGGTTTTTATAAACGCGGCTTGATCGCAGTCGAACAACCATTCGTCGAAGATAAGTTGGGCGTGTATGACCACGGCTTCTTCCATGATCGCGGCGGCCATCTCTCGATTTCACCACGCGCCTCGATTGATGATCTCCGCTTGGGCTTTGAATATTCCCTGCGCTACCGCCAGCCGAAGGCACTCTTTATCGACGACGCCCAGCATCTGGCGAAAGCACCCTCAGCCCGCAAGTTGCAGGATCAACTTGACTCAATCAAATCACTCGCCAGCCAATCTCACACTCTACAGGTATTAGTCGGCACTTACGAACTGCTGGCACTTCGCAATCTCAGTGGCCAACTCAGTCGGCGCAGCATCGACATTCACTTCCCGCGCTACTGCACCGCAGTCGATGACCTGAAAGCTTTTCAAAATGTTCTATGGGCGTTGCAGCGTCATCTACCGCTCTCACGAGAACCGGAGTTGATGAGGCATTGGGAGTTCTGCTACGTGCGGAGCATCGGGTGCGTCGGCATTTTGAAAGATTGGTTAACGCGCGCGTTAGCGGCGACGTTGATGGACGATGGAAAAATGTTGACTTTCAAAACCCTCAAAGCTCATGCCTCGTTACTGTCGCAATGTGAGAAAATGGCGGCGGAAGCTGTCGAGGGTGAGCAGATGTTGTTCTTGCAAAATCAGTCAGAGACCCGTCTGCTCAACATCTTGGGCTTCCAGCGGAAGGTGCAAGATTCGGCGGCGAAAGGCGTTATTCTTGAACCGGAGATAAAGACCACAGCAGAAACAAGGAGCGGCGAGGCTCCGCGTTTACCGAAGAAGTTCAGAAGAGTTGGGCAAAGGAATCCCACGCGCGACCCTGTTGGTTAACACTTGCCCTATGGCTACCCAAGAGGTCCGAAAATAAATCAACGATATCGTGGCTGTGGGGGCCAAATTATTCCTTAATCCACAACTTTTTTTGAGCGAAGCCGCGAGCCGGGTTAAGAATGTTATCGGACCCGGCTATGCCGAATTGCGTACCACTCACGGGCTTGGCTTCAACCACCTCATTGATTTTCGTCTCAGGCCTCAAGGTGCGAGCCTTACCGGGATGATCGGGTTGCGGCGCGCCACGCTGCTTGTGTTGCTGTGGCTCAAGCGCAGCCTTATAGGAGGCAGAGCATAGCTACGATAGTAACGAATGTCTACGCATAAGCGTCACTTTCCAGCAGACCCAGATGAACGGTTACTGGCTATCCGAACGGCAACGATGATGACTGAAATGAGCTATTTACGCCGTTCCATATCACCGCTATCTTTTCATCACTCAAATGGTTGGAAAGAGCTGTCAGTATCTTCAGCTCCAAGTTGAGTGGTTCAACACCGAAACAATTGATGTTGCTGCTCAGTGAGGTATGGACTCAGATGCCGCAGCGATGCCTCTTTCACAGCGACGCCCTCCCGCAGCAAGCTATGCAACGCCTGTGTCATCGCGTGAACGTTATCAAATAGCCCACTAGGATCAAGTAGGCAAGAGACTGCTTGGGCACTCGCTGTTCTTCACAGGGTCTGTCAACTTGGCAACTCGGGTTCTCCGCGAT
>JBOGOY010000580.1:0-3712 GCA_050748185.1 Pyrinomonadaceae bacterium | reverse complement strand
GCGCCGTCCCGTTCTGGTTGGCGGTCGCGCCGACGGTCAGCACGAAGCTGTTGATCTCGCGCGGCACGCCCAAGTTCTCTTCCGAGACGCGCAGCGCCGTTGGCAGCGTCGCGTTCGACGAGGAGGTAGAGAACGCCGTCAGCATCACGGTCTTGATGCGGCGGAAGAATTCGAGCGGGTTGATGCGCGAGAGGAAATAAACTGAGAGCGAATAGACGCCGAACATGTGGAGGGCTAAGCCCAGCAACACCGTCAGCATGAACCACCCGAGCGCGCCCAGCAGGTCGAGGCCGAACCGCGCCGTGTTATTGAAGAGCAGGCACGCGACCGCGAAGGGCGCGATCTTCATGATGAAGTCGATGAGCTTCGCCGAGATTTCAAAGAGCGCCTGCAACCCGCGCAGCAACGGGGCCGACACCTCGACGGGGATGAGCGTTGCGGCCACGCCGAGCAGCACCGCGAAGAACATCAAGTGAAGCATGTCGGGCGTGTCCGACTGCGTCGCCGCGCCCTGTTTGACTCCGGCGAAGGACGCGATGGGGTTCGACGGCACGATGGTCTTGACCACCTGCATCAGCGCCGAATCGGTCGTGCCCGTCTTGGTCGCGTCGGCGACGCGCTTCGAGGCGTCCGCGCCGTAGCGCGCTTCGAGCCCGCGGGCCGTGTCCGGGCTGATTCTCTCGCCGGGCCGGATGGTGTTCGCCACCGTCAGCCCGATGACGACTGAGATGGCCGAGATGACGAACGTATAGGCGAAGGATTTGAGGCCGACGCGCCCGAGCCGCCGGATGTCGCCGATGCCGGCGACACCGACCACCAGCGAAGAGAAGACGAGCGGGATAACCGTCATCAGCAGCAGCCGCAGGAACAACTGTCCGATCGGCTCCGTGACGTGATAGATGAAACGCTCGACCGCCGGGTTCGTGACCCGGCCGCCGGCGACGTTCGGATCGGGGATGCTGAACAGCGCGTAAGTCACCACACCCGCCACCACGCCCACCACGAGCCCGATCAGCACACGCGTGTGCAGCGCCATCCCCTTCGGCCGATCCGGCGTCTGATCCTTCAAGTCAGTCGCTAACTCGCGCTCGTAGGCGTCGCTCCGGCCTTGCGCTCGATTCACACTTCGGTCCCTTTTATCTTCGCTCATCTGCATCCCTCAGCGACACGCAACAAGCTCTGAACAATCTTGTCACTCGTCACTCGTCACTTGTCACTGTGTTATCGCCCCCACTTCAGCTTGCCGCGCAGCACCTCGAAGTAATTGCGGTTGCTTGGCTGCATCAGGTTGAAGGCGGTGCGGCTCTTGGTGATCACGACGCGATCGTTGGCCTCCATGCCGAAGCCGACTTGGCCGTCGAGCGTGAGCGCGACTTCCTCGCGGGGCGTCTTCAGGATGATCTCGATTTCGGCGTCGTCGGGGACCACGAGCGGGCGGTTCGAGAGCGTGTGCGGGCAGATGGGCGTGATGACGACGGCGTTCATCGAAGGGTACACGACCGGCCCTCCGGCGGAGAGGCTGTAGGCGGTCGAGCCCGTCGGCGTTGAGATGATCAGCCCGTCGGCGCGAAAGCAGTTGACGAACTGCCGCTCAAGCCACGTCTCGATCTCGATGATGCGGGCCAGCGCCGACTTCGACACCACCACGTCGTTCAGCACGCGGTTTCGCAGCAAACGCTCTTCGCCGCGGTATAACTCGGCCGCGAGCATCACGCGCCGGTCAACCCGGTAGTCGCCCGCGAAGATCGATTCGAGCGCCTGCGTCATTTCCTCGACGCGAAACTCGGCCAGATACCCGAGCGTCCCGAAGTTGATGCCTAAGACCGGAACCTCGCGCTTGTCCAGCAGCCGCGCCGTCGCGATCATCGTCCCGTCGCCCCCGAGCACCACGATCATGTCCACGCTCTCGGCCAGAGCGTCGTGCTCTAGAGTCTCCACCGCGCAGCCCGTCTCGGCCTTGACCATCCCGGCATCCACTTTCGGCCCCGCCGCCAGTTGGACACCACGCGCCCCCAACCACTCCGCCAGCCGGCAGATGGTCCGCACCGCCTCCGGCTGATCCGGCTTGACCAGCACGCCGACGCGACGAATCACAGGCTTCACCATCGGAAGTTAATTTTGAGGGACCGCGGCCCGCCGGCACACACGTCCGGGCGTCCGCTCCCCTCTTTCACAACTGTTCAGGCAGATTCAGATTATAGACTTGCAGAGACCGGCGGGATGATAGCTGTGTGGATTTCAGCGTGTCAATATACATGAACTGTTGAGAGCTACAGCTCGTATTTGTCGTCCCGGCTTCAGCCGGAGTGCTTTGTCTGCCAAGACATTCCGGCTTCAGCCGGGACGACAAACGATGAATGATCCCACCTCATTCACCTACTACCCGACTTTGTTGAGCGTTCCAGTGATCTACCGACGAGGTAGATAAGTGCAGTGTTCGCCAACACACTTATAACGTAACCGTATTTTATGCCATCGGAGAAAATGTGAATTAGTAAAAACCCGGCTAGCGATACAGCAATACTCCACGGTAACGTTATTAAGAAGGCAATTACCCCCCAAGTCTCGCTTTCGTTCATTTTAAAGTTGATGTACAGCACCGAAGCAGCTAGCAACGCATAGCTCCCCGCAAAAACAACAGCTTGTTTTATTTGTAGGTGTTTTATGAAATGGTGCGCCAAAACTTGCCTCCTAACTGTAGTGCCTTTGCAAAGCCGGTTTTTCAACGATCCGCTTAACAACCTCGCCATCTTGTCACTCAGATGTCGAAGATGCGCCTGTTGATTTCATTAGGATTAGTGTACGGCTCAAATTCTTCGAGCCGTCAGGACTAGCCAACTCTGTTTTGCTCATCATTTAGCGACTTTGCAAAGGCACTACCTCCCAACTGGCTTTAGCGGACCTTGATATACTTGTCTATCATCCGCGTAGATTGTTACCGTACCCAAATTACCTGCATTAACGGCCCTGTTTTTGTTTGCGTCGTAAATCAGGGTCCAAGGCATTTCGTAAATGGCTGGTACGGCTCGTCTATATCGCTCATCGCCGAACGCCCGTCGAAAATTCTCTCGAACAGCTTGTACCGCTATGCCCATTTGGCTTGGGGTAATTGTTGATTCTCCCGCGCTGTGTATGTCCATGCCTTTCTTGTAAGCATAAAGGATTCCTAGATCAAGATACGCTATTCCAGTCGGTTCAGGCGCATCGTAAAGTTGAAAGGGGGCATGAGCTGGCGAAGTGTTGTCCATCACAGCATGGCTAGACGACCCAAAATACTGTAGTGCTGTTGTATGAAACTCAGTTCCGCCTCTTTGCTCATACTCTTCTTGATACGCACGGGCAAGAGCATTCCCACCATCGATGAAGCTTTGCCAGCCTGCTCTTGCTTGTTCGACAGTTTGCTCTGGTCTTCTCATTGCATGGTAGTTCGCATGGGATTCAAGAACTGTCCACGGCACATCCGTCATCAGGCTTCCGCTCTGAACCGATAAAATTTCTCCGGCAGAAAGACCCGGAAAAGCCTGCTTTATGATTTCATTGTGAATGCCCGTTGGCCACTTGCCGTTACGGTCTATATAACCTAAAGGATTATTTAGCACATAGATATATGCGAATCAGTAGTTGAACACGAGGGAAAGCATCGCAAAAGCCAGCTTCCCCCAACATTGCACCAGCAAACTTTCCGTCGAACGAACTTTACTGGCATTTTGCA
>JBOGOY010000579.1:0-3715 GCA_050748185.1 Pyrinomonadaceae bacterium | reverse complement strand
GCCGTAGAACGCCTTGCCGCGCTTCGACTTCTTAACGACGATCTCGCCCTTGCAACCGGGGCGGGGGCAGGCGACGCCGGTCGTGTCGCGCTTGACGAATTTGCAGGTCGGGTAGTTCGAGCAGGAGACGAACTCGCCGAAGCGCCCCTGCCGCCTGACCAGATGCACGTCGCAATCAGGGCACTTCTCTTCGAGCGGGACGGGCGCGGCCGCCACCACGCCCGACTTGCTGATCTTGCGTATGTTGCGGCACTCGGGGTAGCCCGTGCAGCCGAGGAACTGCCCGAAGCGGCCGCGCTTCAAAGCCATCGGCTTGCCGCACAGTTCGCAGGCCTCGGCCTCTTCGCTCTCCGCGGCGCCATCGCCGGCAGCCGCCGTCGCCGCCTTACCTTCGCCATCGCCGGCCGCCGCAGGCTTCGCGATTTCGCGCGTCGTGCGGCACTCGGGATAGTTCGAGCAGGCGAGGAACTGACCGAAGCGCCCGAACTTGATGACCATCCCCGCGCCGCATTTCTCGCACACCTCGTCGGTCGGGATGGCCTGCTGCTTGGCCGCCTTCATCTGCTTCTCGGCGTCCTTCAAGTCCTTCGCAAACTTTCCGTAAAACTCTTTCAGCGCTTCGGTCCACGGCAGCTTCCCTTCTTCGATCTCGTCCAACTCCTGCTCCATCCGCGCCGTGTACGACTCGTTGAAGAGATCGTCAAAGCTGGCGACGAGCAGGTCGTTAACCGTGGTCCCCAAAGCCGTCGGGTGAAAGCGCCCTTCGACCTTCTCGACGTATTCGCGGTCGAGGATCGTGGTCATGATCGCGGCGTAGGTCGAAGGCCGGCCGATGCCCTTCTCTTCGAGCGCCTTGACGAGCGTCGCCTCGGTGTAGCGCGGCGGCGGTTCGGTGAAGTGCTGCTCGGGCGTGACGGCGTTGAGCTTTAAGGTCTCGCCCTTTTCCACCAGCGGCAGCTTGCGCGCGGCCTCGTCGTCCTCGTCCGTCTTCTCGTCGCGGCCCTCTTCGTAAACTCTGAGGAAGCCGTCGAACTTCAGCACCGAGCCGGTCGCGCGGAATAACAGGCGCCCGGCTTCGATATCGATCGTCGTCTGATCGAAGACGGCGGCCGTCATCTGCGACGCGACGAAGCGCTGCCAGATGAGCCGGTAGAGTCGTAGTTCGTCCTTACTCAGGAAACGTTCGAGCGATTCGGGCGTGCGCGCCACGTCGGTCGGACGAATGGCTTCGTGCGCGTCCTGCGCGTCCTTTTTCGAGCGGTAGTGGACGGCCTTTTCCGGCAGGTAGTTTGCGCCGTACTGCGCGCCGACGAAATCTCTCACCTCTTGCAACGCCGCGTCCGAGACGCGCGTCGAGTCGGTACGCATGTAGGTGATCAGGCCGACCGCGCCTTCCGCGCCGAGCTCGATGCCTTCGTAGAGTTTCTGCGCGACCATCATCGCCTTCTTGACGGGGAAGCCGAGTTTGCGCGCGGCCTCCTGTTGCAGCTTCGAGGTGATGAACGGCGGCACGGGGTTGCGCCGCCGCTCTTTGGTCGCGACCTCTCTGACGACGAACTGCTGCCCCTCGGCTTCGGCGACGATGGCGCGCGCTTGTTCCTCAGCAGAGATGTGAAGTTCGGACTTCTTCACGTCCTGATCGAAGCCGCCCGATTTGACCGTCTGCTCGCCGACTTTCCACAGACGCGCCTCGAACGCGGGCGGGAGTTTGGCCGCGAGGTTGGCCGCGATGGTCCAGTATTCGGTTTTGACGAACCGCTCGATGTCGCGCTCGCGCTCGACCACCATTCGCAGCGCGACCGACTGCACGCGGCCCGCGCTCAGGCGTCCGCCGACCGTCCGGCACAGCAGCGGCGAAACCTTGTAGCCGACGAGGCGGTCCAGTACGCGCCGCGCCTGTTGGGCGTCCACGAGATTTGCGTCGATTTCCTTCGGCTCTTTGAACGCCTCTTGCACCGCGCGCTTCGTGATCTCGTTGAACATCACGCGAAAGGCGGGCTTCTTCGGCCGCTTCGGCACGATCTCTTCCGCGAGATGCTGGCAGATGGCCTCGCCTTCGCGGTCGGGGTCGGCCGCGAGGTAGATCGCGTCGGCCTCGCGCGCGGCGGCCTTCAACTCCGAGACGACTTTCCGATTATTGCGCTTCTTCGAGTCGGGGATGACCTCGTAGGTCGTCGCGAAGTCGTGCTCCACGTCCACGCCCAAACCCTTCGACGGCAAATCCTTGATGTGACCGATCGAGGCCATCACGCGGAAATCGCTGCCGAGGTATTTGCCAATCGTCTTCGCCTTCGCCGGCGATTCGACCACTACTAAGTTCTTAGCCATTTCTTATAAGCGACAGGTGACAAGTGACAGGTGATAACCTGCCCCGCCAATCACTTAACACTCGCCGCCTTTACTCCTTAATTACTATCGCTTTGATGCGGGTACGACCACCCCGGCTTGCCATCCCACTCCCCCTGACAACAAGGCACCGAGGGCTCTTGCCTTTTCTTGTCACCTGTCACTTGTCACTCATCACTGCTTTTCACAGTTTCCGCACGAAGCACTTGCCCGGCAGTTGCCGGATCAATTCGCGCATTTCCAGCCCCAGCAGCGCGCTCGTCAGTTCCGGCATCGCCAGCCGGCTCGCTTCAAACAGCGCGTCGATGTGCGACGGCTCGTCCGTCTTGATGAGCCGGAACAGCGCCCGCTCGCTCTCGGAGAGATCGGCGGGCGCAGCCGCGCCGGAAGGCACGGTATCCGACGCCGTGGCGCGTTTCTTTGGCTCGGGCGGAAGCAAACGCGCCGCGATCTCGGCCGGAAGTTCCGCCGCTACGTCCTGCCAAGCTTGGACCAGTTTCGCGCCCGCGGCTTTGATCAGATAGTTCGTGCCGAACGAGTTACGCGAGGTGACGTTGCCCGGCACGGCGAACACTTCCCGGTTCTGTTCGATGGCGAGCCGCGCCGTGATTAAACTGCCGCTGTTTTCGGCCGCCTCGACCAGTACGACGCCCAGACTCAGGCCGCTGATGATCCGGTTGCGGTAAGGGAAGTTCTCCGGAATCGGCGGCGTCCCCAGCGGGAACTGCGAGACGAGCGCGCCGCGCCGCGTCAAAATCTCTTCGGCCAGCTTCTTGTGATCGCGCGGGTAAACTCCGTCCACGCCCGTGCCAAGCACAGCGACGGTGCGACCACCGGCTTCGAGCGCCCCGCGGTGCGCCGCCGCGTCGATGCCCCGCGCCAGCCCCGAAACAATCGTCACGCCCCGCGCTGCCAAATCGCGCCCCAGCATCAAGGCTACGTTCTGCCCGTAAGTCGAAGCCCGCCGCGAACCAACGACCGCCACGCACGGGTTTTCCAGACACGCCTGCCACTCGCCCCTGACGTACAGAGTGATCGGTGGATCGGCGATCTCGCGCAGCAGCGCCGGGTACGTCCCGTCGTCCAGCACCAACACGTCCGCGTCGAGTGCACGCACCCGCTCTAACTCGCTGCCCGCGGCTTCGTGCCGGTCGCGCAGACAGATGCTTTCAATGGCTTCGGGCCGCAAACGCAGCCGCTCCAACTCCGCACGCAACGCGCCGTACACCCCTTCGGCCGAGCCAAAGCGCTCCAAGAGCTTAGCCGCCGCTCGCGGTCCCACTCCCGGCGTCATGTTGAGCGCGATCCAGTCTTTCATAAAGTGGAAAGGCGAAGGGCGAAAGGGGAAAGTTCGGCCACAGCTACACTG
>JBOGOY010000578.1:0-3715 GCA_050748185.1 Pyrinomonadaceae bacterium | reverse complement strand
GGGTATGGGTGGGGACCAAGCGCGCTGCCCAACAGGTAATACGTGTCGGCGACGTTCGTCACCCAATCGCGCAAGGCCTCGTTGATCGCGTCCTTCAGCGTCCGCGCGCCCGCCTCGACCTCACGCACTTCAGCGCCGAGCAACTGCATTCTGAAAACGTTGAGCCGCTGCCGGCGCACATCTTCAGCACCCATGTAGACGACGCACCGCAGCCCGAACAGCGCGCAGACGGTGGCGGTCGCTACGCCGTGCTGGCCCGCGCCGGTCTCGGCGATGACGCGCCGCTTGCCCATCCGCCGCGCAAGCAGCACCTGCCCGAGCGCGTTGTTGATCTTGTGCGAGCCGGTGTGCGAGAGGTCTTCGCGCTTCAGAAAAATGCGCGCGCCGCCGGTGTGTTCGGTGAGTCGCGCGGCATAGAACAAAGGCGTCGGGCGACCCGAAAAGTCGCGGAGCAGGCCGGCGAATTCGCGCTGAAACGATTCGTCCGCGCTCGCGGCCCGGTAGGCGGCAGTCAACTCTTCGAGCGGGGCCATCAGCGTTTCGGGCACGAAGCGCCCGCCGTATGGTCCCCAGTGTCCAAGCTCGTCGGGTTGTGTGGGAAAGTTGGATGGCATGTGACGCTAAATCAATCCTGATGAGATTCGCACAGGAAATTGAACCACAGAGACACCGAGAGACTGAGAAAACCAGACCAACGTAGCACGTCAATTGCGCTAACTGTTGCTATCTGCTCTGTGTCTCCGGTGTCTCTGTAGTGAAGATCAATGGTCCCCATCTCATAAGTTCCGATTTACTCAAAAGTGACAGGTAAACAGTGACAAGTGACAGAATAAGGCAGCCAGAGCGCGAAACGGGACCGTTTCTCCGAACCGCATGGGGGCGGCAGGAAGGGGCCGGATCGCGCCTGTCACGCCCGCGGTGTCCGCTGCTGCCTGTCACCTGTCACTTGTCACCCGTCACTTCTGAGGATTTAGTCAACAGGCCCGTCGGCCCCTTCTCATTCTAAGGGAAGGGGCGCACTGTCAATTTATGATCCGGGGTGGCGGATTATAGCACCGAAGCGATGGACGAACTGACTTGCGGGGCGGCGACGGCGCGGTTGCGGCCCTCGCTCTTAGCGAGATAGAGCGCGGCGTCGCTCGCGGCGAAGAGCGAGCGCTCGGAGGAGGCGTGGGCGGGGCACGAGGCCACGCCGATGCTAACGGTGATCGTGCCGATGCGCTCCAACTCGGTCGCCGAGACGACTTCACGCAGGCGCTCGGCGGCTGCGAGACACTTGGCCTCGTCCGCGCCCGCAAGCAGCAGCGCGAACTCCTCGCCGCCGAGGCGGGCCGACGTGTCGTTGTCGCGCGAGACTCCAGTCAACGAGCTGCCGACGTGCCGGATGGCCACGTCGCCCGCCGTGTGCCCGTGCGCGTCGTTGATCTTTTTAAGGTGATCGATGTCGAGCATCAGCAGACCACAGGGTACTTGATAGCGGCGCCAGCGTTCGAGTTCCTGCCCGAGCGCGTTGCGGAAGCGGCGGCGGTTGGCGAGGCCGGTCAGGTAGTCGCGGTCCGCTTCGGCGCGCAGCCAATCGACCGTCTGCTGCATTTTGACGACCTGCGTGATGCGGGCGAGGAAGAGCGATATTTCCGCCGGCAACTGAAAGTAATCAAACGCTCCGGCGTTGAGGGCCGAGGCGCGACGCTCGATGGTGGCCGCTTCGGCGCCGATCAGGACGAGCGGCACGGCCGATTGCGACTGTGCGAGCACCCGCGCCAGTTCCTCCGCGCTGACGCCTTTCAACAGATTGCTGGCGACGATCGCGTGCGGGCGCGTGCGCCTAAGCGCGACCATCGCGCCGACGCCGCCCGCGACGCCGACCACGACGAAACCCGCGCCCTCCAGCGGCTCGCGGTAGGCGGCGAAGGTCGCGTCGTCGCAGACGAGCAGCACCCGGCCCTGCTCGCGCGAACGGGCAGTTGACGAGGGAGTGAATTGCACAGGGCCGCTCATCTTCACATTCAGAAGCGCTCGGCTCAAATTATTCGGGCAGGTGAGAGACTTGAGAACAGGAATGGCCGTGCCGGGGACGAGCGACGACTATTGCTGTCACTCAAAACAATCCCAGCATACCCCATCGTCCCCGTCGCGCGTCAAGATGGGGCTGCCGCCCGGCGCGCCGCGGCGACGAAAGCACGCAACAGGGCATGATCTTTGCGCCCCGGCGACGACTCGACACCGCTGCACACGTCCACGGCGTAAGGCGACACGGCGACGATCGCCTCGGCCACGTTACCGGGCACGAGTCCGCCCGCGAGGTATAGTTGTGGGACCAGTTCGCGCGTGCGGCGCGCGCTCTCCCAGTCGCAACGCTCGCCCGTCCCGCCACGCAGGGCGGGGTTGTATGCGTCTAAAAGAATTGCCTCAGTCTCAAACGGTAAAGCGTCTTCCGGCGCAAAATCGTGTCGGACGCGCAAGGCTTTGATGATGCGTCGGCCATTCAGCGCGCGGCAGTAGGAGGCCGTTTCGTCACCATGCAGTTGCACGACCGCAACCCCGGCATTTTCGGCCAGCCGCGCGACGGCCGCGGGCGAGTCTTCATTCACGAACACTCCGACGCACGTCACTGCCGGCGGCATTTCCTCAATGACGCGCCGCGCCGCCGCCGGCCCGATGTAGCGAGGGCTGCGCGGATAGAAGTTGAACCCGAGCGCGTCCGCGCCGGCCTCGACCGCGGCGAGCGCGTCGTCGAGATTCGTGATGCCGCAGATTTTGATTTTTACCACTTAAGCAGAAACCTCAAATAGACGTGTTAGCCACAGAGGGCACAGAGCGCACGGAAAAGACAAATGATGAACGATGAATGATGAATAAGCAGTAGATTGCCTGTCATTCATCATTCAACATTTCACACTCAGCGTTTCCTCCGTGATCTCTGTGCCCTCTGTGGCAATAATTCTCTCGCCACGAATTCTCGCCAGAGGTCTCACGAAAATCACTCGCGCCGATTCAGCAACGCGGCGAGCGCCGCGCCCGGACTTTCGGCGCGCAACAGCGTCTCGCCGACGAGAAAGCCGGCGTAGCCGAGCGCGCTTAAACGTGTCACATCTCCCGCCGTTCGCAGGCCGCTCTCGCTAACGAACCGCAGTCCTTCATGAATTTCTTTGCTCATCTCAACCGAGATTTCAAGTGAGACCTCGAACGTGCGCAGGTTGCGATTGTTGACGCCGACGAGCGTCGCCCCACAGCCGACGGCACGGCGCAACTCTTCCCCGTCGTGCACCTCGACGAGCGCGTCCATGCCTAAATCTTCCTCAGTTATTCTTTTCAACCGGGCAAGTTGTTCATCTTCGAGCGCGGCGACGATTAGCAATAATGCGTCCGCCCCCGCAGCCGCCGACTCGTACACCTGCCACTCGTCGAAAATGAAATCCTTACGCAACACCGGCACGCCGACCACCGCCTTCACTGCGCGCAAATCGTCGAGCGAGCCGCAAAAAAAGTCCTCTTCCGTCAAGATCGAGATGGCCGCCGCCCCGTGCGCTTCGTAATCGCGCGCGATCGAGGCCGGATCGAGCCCCCGCCGGAGGTCGCCCCGCGAAGGCGATGCGCGCTTGATCTCCGCGATGACGTTCGTTCGATCGGCGCGAGACAGCGCGGCGGAAAGCGCGTGTCGTGGCTTCCCTTTAAGAGTCGCGAAAGCAGTTTCGCGCTGTACGGTGAGCGGCTG
>JBOGOY010000577.1:0-3718 GCA_050748185.1 Pyrinomonadaceae bacterium | reverse complement strand
CTTCTCGCTGCGGCAGCCGAGCGGAGCGAAGGCGGCGGTCATTTACACAAAAGAATTTACACCCTCATCGCCTTCTCCAATTAGTCGCAAATCAAAACAGAAGTAGTATATCCCGCTTTCGATACCATTCAACAGCAATCTAACGCCCGGCATCACCCGCGCCCAGCGCAACGTACATGAGAGGCTCCGCGGCGGGGCGTCGGGTGCATGCCGTTGTTAGGTGCGGTACTCAGGGTAAAACCAGATGACCTTAAGGCTTGTGGCCGTGGCGTCGCAGTATCTTCTAGAATCTATCAGTCCAAGCCGGTTGTTATGCTGCAATGCTACGTCCAGCCGCATGATTCCGGCGCGATCATCTAATCAGCAGCCTCAAATCACCGTTTGTTCGACAGGTTTACCCGACCTTGAATACTTCAACAGCTTCTACAGCGCGACTACGACCGCTCCCAAGATAATCGCAACCGACGCCGGTACTATCCGGTTGTAAACGGTTTGCCGTCGCGCCTCAAATGTTAACTTTCCCGTTTCCCAGTAAACCCAGTCATGCCCGAGTTGATTGACTGCCCCTTGTGATCCTGAAACCATCAGGACAAAGCCATTACCGGTCGCCGGATTCGTCCGCACCATCGCGCCCCACGCGGGATATGCTCCACCATCATGACCAACCACATAGCCGCCTGCGTCATTTTCAATGAAAAGGGTCAGACCTAGGCCCCAAGTTCCGGCTGTCCCCGGCTGGGGCATCATCATCTGCTTCAGTGTCTCTTGCCTGAGCACTGGATTCTCTCCGGTGAATGCCCGAGCGAACTGAGCCATGTCCTCTGCGGTTGCGTAGAGCGCAACCGCAGAGGTAGCCGTATAGCGGCGACGAGGCTGGGGGTTCAGCCCTGAATCAAAATTGGGAGCTAGATCCTGCTCGCGACCTTCGGAGGCAATCGCGTCCAAATCAAAACTCGCCTTCGTCATCCCCAACGGCTGCAAAACAGCCTCTTTCATATAGTCTGCAAATGACTGATGTGTCACCTCCTCGATTAGGAGCTGCAAGATGGCGTAGTTAGCGTTCCCATAAGCCATGCCCGCTCCAAGCTCTCCTGCCACTGTGACACCGCGGGGACCACCCGCCGTCGAACCTTTGGTTGAGGTAAGCGCTTCCTCCAGAGTTTGTATCTTCTCGCCCGGTAAAAAACCGCCAAACCCCAAACCTTCGTCTAATCCAGCCGTATGGCTCAGCAGATGCCTGACCGTCACTTTGTCACGACGTTCATCACTTCCCGGAAACCGCCACCTTTTGAGGCGGCGCATGACAGGTTCATCCAAACCAAGTTTTCCCTCTTCTACTAACTTCATGACGCCCCAAGCTGTCACAGCTTTGCTCACCGAAGCCATTTGATAAAGCGTTTGGTCGGTCTTCACGGGAGATTGTGTTTCAGCATTCGCGACTCCAAAGCCGTATTTCGCCGCAATCTTACCGCCTTGTACTAATACTAGGGATGCACTACCCAGCCTCTTATTGACCGTCGCATCGCCGAGCTTTTGAACCAGATGATTCTCAATAGTCGCCAACTCTCCCCGCATAACAGCGGGGTGCGCGAACCACAACGCCTCTGCGAGCACCACAGCAATTACAGCTAGTGTCCAAAGCAGGATCAACCCAATCATGACCATGATTTTGTGAAGCAATCGCATTCCTCCATATATCTATTTAAAAGGATTCAATGGGCGGACGTAGATGGTCGGCGTTTTCTTTCATATCTATTCGTCAGTCTCACCTCGTTGTGGGCAAGCGCCTAACTACTGTATATGCGGGGCCATTCCGCATAACACCCCTGAGAGGTGTATCATGCGGAACGGTTTCGCATCATAACCTTATCTGCATGGCGGGCACAGCCATTATCGGGCGGCGGTTTGAACTGCCTGCCGCAATGTCATGTTTGATTCCCGGCGGCCAAACACCGGTTACTTTGAACGCAACTTTAGGAAGGTGAGGAGCACAGATGGCGAGCGAATTTCGTAACGAGACGTTTACAGATTTCAGCAGGGAAGAGAACGCCCGGGCGATGCGCGCCGCGTTGGAGAAGGTCAAGGGCGAGTTGGGGCGCGAGTATCCGCTGGTTATCGGGGGCGAGCGCATCAAGACCGGAAAGACCCTCGACAGCATCAGCCCGGCCGATAAGACGCAGGTCGTCGGCCGCTTTCAGAAGGCGACCGAAGAGTTGGCGCGCCGCGCTGTCGAGACGGCCGACGAGACGTTTAAGACGTGGAGCCGCGTGCCGGCCGCGGAGCGCGCCCAGTTGCTGTTTCGCGTCGCGGACATCCTGCGCGAGCGGCGGCACGAGATGTCGGCGTGGATGGTGTATGAGGTAGCGAAGACGTGGGCCGAGGCCGATGGCGACACCGCCGAGGCGATCGACTTCTGCGACTTCTACGCGCGCGAGATGTTGCGCTATGCCGGCGAGCAGCCGCTCACCAAGATCGAGGGCGAGGACAACCGCCTGACTTACATCCCGCTCGGCGTCGGCGTCGTCATCCCGCCGTGGAATTTCCCGCTCGCGATCATGGCCGGGATGACCGTCGCCTCGTTCGTCACCGGCAACACGGTGGTGCTCAAGCCTTCGTCAGATGCGCCGACCATCGCCTTCAAGTTTTTCGAGATTCTGGAAGAAGCCGGGCTGCCGGCGGGCGTCGTCAACTTCATGACCGGATCGGGCGCGGAGGTCGGCGACGTAGTGGTGGACCACCCGCGCACGCGCTACGTCGCGTTCACCGGCTCGAAGGAGATCGGCCTCCGCATCAACGAGCGCGCCGCGAAGACGCAAGCTGGGCAACTCTGGATCAAGCGCGTCGTGGCCGAGATGGGCGGCAAGGACGCAATCATCGTGGATCGCGACACGGACTTGGACGACGCGGCGACCGGCGTCGTGCAATCGGCGTTCGGCTTTCAGGGCCAGAAGTGCTCGGCCTGCTCGCGCGCGATCATCCACGCGGACGTGTACGACACGTTGGTCGAGAAGATCGTCGAGCGCACCGAGAAGTTGAAGACGGGCGACCCGACCGACGTGGCGACGAGCCTGAGCGCGGTCATCAATCAGAAAGCTTTCAAGACGATTAACGACTACATCGAGAAAGCTAAATCAGAGGGCGGGCGTGTCGTCGCGGGCGGCGGCGCGGACGGCGAGCAAGGGTTCTTTATCGAGCCGACGGTCATCGCCGACGTGAAGCCCGGCGACACCATCGAACAAGAGGAGATTTTTGGTCCCGTCCTCGCGGTGATCAAAGCTCAGGATTATGATGACGCTCTCAAGATCGCCAACGACACGCAGTACGGGTTGACGGGCGCAGTCTATACGAACGACGAGGAAAAGTTAGAGCGCGCCCGTCAAGAGTTTCACGCCGGCAACCTCTACCTCAATCGCAAATGCACCGGCGCGCTCGTCGGCGTCCACCCGTTCGGCGGCTTCAACATGTCCGGCACCGACTCGAAGGCGGGCGGGCGCGACTACCTCGGCCTCTTCATGCAGGCCAAAGTCGTCTCCGAAAAAGTGCGGCCGGGCCTGAGCGACAAACAGAAGCGCAGCGCGATCTGAAGAAAATGATGAATGCGGAATGATGAGTGATGAATTTACCGAGGGCTGAATCTAAATCGAGACGTACCAGATTGGCACACTCGGCCAGAACCGGCTTCACGCCAAGGCGCAAAGGACGCAAAGGCTGATTGTTC
>JBOGOY010000576.1:0-3719 GCA_050748185.1 Pyrinomonadaceae bacterium | reverse complement strand
CTGCAACAGCATCTGGTCCAGCAGGCCCATCGCGTAGAATTCGGGCGTGTTGCGCGGCGGCATGTGATAGGCGAAGGCGAGCGCCGGGCGCTGCGCGAGCGCGTCCTGCTTGGTGGCCCGTTTCTCCTTTTCCTGCCGTGGCTCGGCGAGATCGGGGAACGTGGGCTGCTTGCCTGCCGGGAGCTGGCCGAAATACTTGGCGACGAGTTGCTTGGCCTGCGCCGTCTGGAAGTCGCCAACGACGACGAGCACGGCGTTGTTCGGCGAGTAGTAGAGGTCGAAGAAGTCTTTGACGTCTTTGAGGGTCGCGGCTTCGAGGTCTTTCAGATCGCCGTAGAAGTTGTGCGCGTTATGCCAGTTGGTGTTGGCATACTGCGGCATGTCGAGCCACGGAAAGCCGCCGTAAGGCGTGTTGAGGACGTTGACCTTGACCTCGTTCGAGACGACGCCCTGCTGATTCTTCAGGTTCTCCTCGGTGATGTTGAGACCCTTCATGCGATCGGCCTCGGCCCACAGCGCGGTTTCCAGTTTGTGCGCGGGCAGCACCTCGAAGTAGTTAGTGAAGTCGAAGCGGGTCGAGCCGTTCAGCACGCCGCCGTTCTGCTGGACGAGGCGGATGAACTCCATCTTGCCGAGGTTCTGCGAGCCCTGAAACATCATGTGCTCGAAGAGGTGCGCGAAGCCGGTGCGGTCGCGCGGTTCGATGCGAAAACCGATCCGGTAATAGACGCCGACACAGACGGTCGGCGCGCTCTGATCCTGTGACAGCACGACACGCAGGCCGTTGGGAAGTTTGTAATAAGTGACGGGGACGTTAATCGAGCCGGCGGCGGCCGGCCGGTTGGCCGAGCGTCCGGCCCGGGCCTTTTGCTGCTGTGCTGCCGCCGCCGAAGAGACGAGCGCCACGCCGAGCAAGGCGGTCAACAAGTGTCGAAAGCGAGATTTCATAGAGCCTCCAAAAGTTATGCTCACGAGAGTTTAATGAGGCGAAGATTGCCGCGGCGGGCTTTCGTGTGCCCGGCCGCGCCGAAGGGCGAATTGATTTAACGGGAGCGGGGGCGGGCAGGTTTCAAAGAAGGCAAGACAGCATTTAGCATCGGCGCGTCACACTCTGCATCTGCCAACAATTTCCAGTTTGGTAGAGCCTCAGCCGTAGAAACTTAGACCCGCTCGCTGTACTGCGTCGAGTGACGGCGGCACTGGCTCAGTACCGCGAGTGATAGCGAGCGGGTGTGGGTGTACGTCACACTCTCCCCCGGCTTCAATTAAGGCAGAGCATGTTCACCCCGCAGCCGCACTGGCTCCCAGTTGCTCACTCCTGCGGCTGGTGCGCGTCGGGCATGAACCAGTGGACCTGCGGCTGCTCGCCGAAGTCGTCCACGGCAGACGCATTGGCAGGAGCCGAAGAATCATGGTGCTGATTGTTGCCGGGCTGCCCATCCTGCCTGTTTGCCGCCGGCAGAGCTGGGTCCGGCGTCCTGACGAATTCCCTCTCGCCGCCCTGCTGTCGCAGCAGCCGGACGCGATTGACGAGCAGGCGGCTGACGCTCAACCCAAGCGACGCATCGAGGACGCACAGGTGATCGGCCAGCGCCCTGTGCGACACCCGCTCGAAGGCGGCCCGCAATTCGGCGTGAGCGGCCCCCACGTTTTCCAGCACGATCAACTCGACCTCGCGGCCGGCGCGCGCACGCCGGCGCGCGTGCTCAAACAGGCGGACGCGGCCTTCGTTCCGCGCCGGCTCCGTCGTGATGACGACGACGTGCGACGCCTCGGTTTCGACCGCCAACTCGCCCACGCGGCGCGCGAAGGTGGGACTGAGCGAGCCATCGCGCAGAACGAAGAGGAACGGCTCGCCGCAGACGCCGGCCATCAGGTGCGCCGTGCCGTCGCCAGCCGCCGTGCCTGTGGCGATCTCGCTCTCGGGCAAGCCGAGTTGCCGCAGCACGGCATGGAGCCGGTTGACCAGCCATGAGCTGTCGGCGAGTAGCGCGCCGGCGAGGGCGGTGGGCGCGAGCATCTCTTCGATCTTTTCGTCGGCGACGGCCGCGCCGCACTCGCCGCAGGAGGCTTGACTGACGGTGACTGCGGTGAGCGCGTCCGGCGTCGGCAGGCGAAACAGCACGTGGCCTGTCTGGCGGCAACTGACGAAGACCTCGCGCCGGACGAGACCCGCATCCAGCAACTCGTCTAAAGGTACGCCCGGAGCGTCGGGCTTTTCTCCGGGCAGCAGTTTGACGGAGCAGCCTTCCGCATGGGCCTCGTGCGCGCGCCGGAGAAACTCTCTCGTACCGTCGTCTTCGAGCAGCGCGGAGGCGCGGACGCGCTCGGCGACCGTCTCCCGACGCCTCGTCAGATAGAGAGCGTCTCCGTCCTGCCGCGCGACGTAGCGCGTGAAGGCGGCTTGTCCGGGTACGCTCGCGGGCCGCCACGGGACCAGCCCGGGCGCGGTGGCGTCCGGCGGTCGCTGCCCTATCTCGGGGCGTCGCTGGAGCGAGAGGATCGCGTCCGCGACGCGCTGGCAGAAAGAGTCGAGCTTGCGTAGCGGCTCTCTGGTCCGAGCCTCGTAGATGATTCCGACGCGCACGCCTTCCGCCGCCATCTCGTCGCCCGTGCCACCGAAGATCAGTGTGAAGACGTAATCCTCGAAGCAGAAGAGATCGCCACGCAGCGGCAGCGCATTGCTCTCGGGATCGGCGAGCAGGGCGCGTTCCAACCCACCCGCCTGATCCGCGGCGAGCAACGCCTGCTCGTAACAATTAAGGCGCGTCGAGCGGATGAGCGGGATCAACCCCTGCGCCTGCACCTCATCGAGGAGCCGCAGGCGGGCCGCGTCGTCGAGTTGATGCTCCGACACTCTGCTCTCGATGAATAACATGCGGGTCTCCTGCCCCGACGTTCCCGCCAAATTACCGCGGCTGAGATGGGTTAATTTTGATCGTGATGGTTTCCTGACCGGACGTCGCGGCGTAGCGCCGTCCGCGCGCGAGGCGCAGAGCCATCGCTTCGTAAGCCTGCATCCCCGGACGGCTGTTGACGACCGAAGCGCCGACCACGCGTCCGTTCTCGATCTGCATCAGGACTCTGACCGCTTCGCCATCGCCGCCGCCGTCGGCCGCTTCTTTCTTCTTCGGCGTCTCGGCCTTCTTCAAAGCCGCAGTCTTCTTCGACGCCTCGGCCCGCTCTGTGGGCCTCGTCATCGCGGGCTTCGCCGGTGCGGCGGCGGCGGCCGATTCGGGCTGCGGCGACGTGGTGGCGGAGGAGGGGTCTGTTGTTTCTTTCGCCGCCTCGCGATTACGTCCGGGCGACTTGTTCGACGCGGCCCTCACTTCGGGCGAGGCGATGGCCGCCGACTCATCATCGGGCGTGGTCGCCGGAGGCTCGGCAGGCTGTGCGGCCGGTTGTGTGGGACCAACGAAAGTTTCCGGCGCGGAGAGACTGTGTTCGGGGGGTTGCGCCGCCCCTTTGAACCGCGTCCGTTGGGTAATGGCGAGCACGACCGAAAGGCTCAATAACACCAGACAGACCGCGCCGGCCGTGATCGAGACAAGCCGCCGGTGCGGTCCCGCCGCCTGTCTCTGCGCCGACGCGAAAAGCGGCGAGGAAGAGGCGGGCGCTTTGACCGGCGGTTCCGGCCGATTGGCCTTAACAGTCGTCGTGGGCGAGATTTGCGGCTCGACGACCGCCACCGCGGCTTCTGGCGGCGGCGAGGCTTTCAA
>JBOGOY010000575.1:0-3720 GCA_050748185.1 Pyrinomonadaceae bacterium | reverse complement strand
GGTCTGAACCGCGCCGTTTCTGAGCGGAACCGGATCATGGGGACGGAGGAGATCGGGGACCTCTACACGGACACGGCCCAGCTCTTGGATGTTCGGGCCGAAAGCCAGCCGTGGGTACGCGGCCGAGATGCCATCCGGAGGCTGGTCAGTTCCTACAACTCCGCGACCCGCTTCGTTCCGCACTCGTTCGCGGTGGGCGATTCGGTCGCGTATGTAGTCGGCGTCGCGGTCTCGGGGGACCGTCCCGGGACGAGGATGAATTTCGTCCTCGGTCTCAAGCAGGACGAACGCGGCGCGTGGCGAATCGACACCGAACAGGCCGCGCCGATCCCGCCGCCGCCGTTCGCCGAGCCACTGACAGCCGACCGGCTTATCCGGGACATGGACGAGACCGGCATCCAGCGCGCGGTGGTGCTCTCCGTCGCCTACTTTTTTGGAAGCCCTCTGCGAAAGTGGCCCGGCGAAGAGTACGCGAACGTGCGAGCGGAAAATGACTGGGTTGCCGCGCAGGTGGCTCGCTATCCCGATCGCCTAGTCGCCTTCTGCGGCGTGAGCCCGCTCAAGGACTATGCGGTGCAGGAGGTGCGCCGCTGCGCGAGCGAACTCCGGATGAAGGGGTTGAAGCTGCACTTCCGTAGCTCGCGCGTCGATGTGCTCAATCCGGAACATTTAGAGAAGGTGCGCCGCGTCTTCCGAACCGCGAACGAGTTGGGGCTGGCGATCGTCGTGCACACGAACGTGCGGCCTTACGGCCGCGAGCAGGCCGAAGTGTTCCTGAAGGAACTTCTTCCGGCGGCCCCCGACGTTACTGTTCAGATCGCTCACTTCTGGGGCGGAAACGAGTTCGTCCCGGCCGCCCTCGGCGTGTTCGCCGATGCCGTCGCCGCGCGAGATCCGCGGACGAAGAACCTGTACTTCGACCTGACGGAGGTCGAGGCCGCCGCGGGCGACTCGACCGAGACGATGCAAGCGATCGCTCAGCGCATCCGTCAGATTGGGCTCAAGCGCATCCTGTACGGCTCGGACGCCGCCGCCACGGCGGACGCCCCGCCGACATCGCTCCGCTGGGCGAGGCTGCGCCACAAGCTGCCGTTGACGAACGAGGAGTTGAGGGTCGTCGCCAGCAACGTCGCGTCGTACATGCGCTGCTCCATGAACGACGATGTCTGAAGAGCGCTCTGGGCGAGACTACGAAGCCGGGGAGAACCGGTGTCGCTCCAGAGTCGACCTTGTGCAAGACCCTGTCGTGCAAAGCCCCTGATCCCGGCTCTGGCGGTTCTGCTATGAATTTAACTTAGGACTTACGCAAGACGCATTTTGACGGGGGGGTTTTTCAGTTGCTGAATGAGATACTCCGACAACTGCCCAAACTTGATTTGACTACTGAGCAGATATTGACAGTAATCAAGGCGTGTTACGGGTGCTTTATTGGGAACAAACATAGCGAAAGATTACTTGGTTTTTCAACGCTTGCGTAAATCCTACTTTTACCTAGCGCGCTTTGATCGCGCGCACGTCCGCGTCAACCTTGACATGCTGCGGACGCGCCACCGCGAACAACTGCTCTGAAGCGCGTGCGTTGAAGGCAAGACGCGGTTCGTCGTGGACAACACAAACCCGACCGTTACCGAGCGCGCACGTTACATCGCTCCGGCTCGCGCCGCCGAGTTTCGGGTGATCGGCTATTACTTTCGCGCCAGCTTAGCCGGTGCGCTGCGGCGCAACAGCCTGTGCCCGGAGAATGAGCATGTGCCTGAGAAAGGCATTATCGGAACTTACAGGCGTTTGCAACTGCCGAGTCTCGGGGAAGGGTTTGACGCGCTCTATACGGTCGCGGTTGATGAATTAACGGGCGGCGTCGTGCCGCTCATGAACAGGACGGCATTGCAAGACATGAAAGGATGACATGCGTAGCCTGCACACGCCAATGACGTGGGAAGAGTTTGAGCGAATGCCGTGGCGTATGGGCTGGAAGCACGAATACTGGGATGGTTGCGCCCACATCACACCCCGCGACAATCACGTACACGTGTGCATGAAAGTTGAGCCGCGCGCCGAGTTAGAAATAACGCCCGCTGGCACACTCCGCTCGGTCAAAGCCGCCGACGCCGAAGAGTTGATCGAATGCTTTATCAAGACGTTCGAGGATGGGGTTGAGTTCTGCGATTGGCGAACGGAGCAGTTGACAGAGCACGCCCTCCGCAACATCACCGATTACTTCGCCGGACGGCGTGGCTCTCCACTTGAGGTTTCGCGTCTCGCCACAGCAAACAGAGCGGAGACGGCAGCGACTCACACATCTCCGGTCAGCGCGCAAAGGGTCGTCGCCGCGGCGTTGTTCACTCAAAAGCCAGACGCTCCTGTCCTCGATTTGTTGATGGTGCGACCCGGTTTCCGTCGGCGAGGCATCGCCCGCGCGCCAGTGACCAACGCGATGAACGAATTGGATGCGCGTGGGGTCGAAAGTCTGCGTAGCGCTTACGTCGTCTCCAATGAAGAAAGCGCGGCGTGGCATCTATCGTTCGGTTTCATTGAATCTCTGCGGCGTTCAACTCGACCCACTGCCCGCGCACGCGGACGAGCGGCGACTTGAGCCGCGACAGCGTCTCCAACTCTTTCAGGGTGAACTTCTCGTCGCCGAGCGCGACTTCCCAATCAAACTTGACGATCTCTTCGAGCGACATCCCGCCGTCACCTTGCAGCTTGGGACTCTTGACGACAGCGCGAGCCGCGAGCTTGAGCTTTGTGCCCTTGCGCGTCCACCACGCGGGCAGCATTACGCCGAAACCGGCCTGCTCTAATTCCGGCGTGAAAGATAATCATGCGGAGAAGGTGAGCTTACCCAACGTAGAAATGGTCAGTCGTTATCGGACACAACGAGGCTGTAATCGGAGCCCGTTGAATAACGCGCCCTACGGGCGGTAATCACGAGCGATATTATTTCTTTTGTTTAGCCCAATCTAAGACCCAGCCTGATGTCCTTCATTCGAGCTTGTCACATATACGTACTTACTTTAGTATCCAGATACGTATTCTGACAAGGATGGACCGTAGTCATGATTAAACAAGTAACTGTCACTGATTTGCAACGCCGCGCCGCCGAGGTCATCAGCGGACTGCGAGAAGGCCCTATCGTCATCAGCCAGCGCGGGCGCCCGGCGGCCGTCATCATCACCGCCGAGGCTTATGAGCAGATGGAGCAGGCCCTCGCGGAAGTGGAAGCTAGGCAGGTCCGTGAGATCGTCGAGGCTGGACTCGCCAGCTACCGCGCCGGGCGCACCTCATCACAAGCAACAGTCGCACGGCGCGTCCGGGCCGCGCGCCGGAAGAAATGAGCCTCACGGGATGCCGCGCGTCGTCTGGACAGAAGAGGCCGAGGAGCAACTGACCGCTATCCCGTCGGATGAGACAGTCGAGGAGTTGCTGGCACTCGCCGCCGGGCTGGCCCGTTTCCCCGAGCGCGGGCGGCACATCCCGGAACTTCAGGATCATCCCGAGTATGAGATCGTGCGCGAAGTTATCCTGCCGCGCAAAGCACGTGTCTTTTACCTCTTCGTACCCGACTCGGATGAGGTCATCGTCGTCCTCGGCCTGCTGCCGCGCGGCGGGGCGTTCCGCTCGCGCGTCCTCGGCCCGCGTTTCGAGCAGGACTGACTCGCGTTTCACGGCGAGTGGTGAGACGCGGCGAACTCTACCGGGTCGCACACCCGACCTCTAAAG
>JBOGOY010000574.1:0-3745 GCA_050748185.1 Pyrinomonadaceae bacterium | reverse complement strand
AAATCACGCACCCAGCCGGCGGGCGGCCCGGCGACCTCCCCAAACCTGAAAATCATCTCGTCGCCGGCGTTCATGATGACGTAGCGATCGTCCACCGATTTCAACAGTTCACGCACGTCGCCAAAGCGCGTGTGATAGCCGATGAGGTCGCGCCAAATCGGGGCCGTCCCCGCGAGGCGATTGTAATCCGGCAACTCCGGCGAAGACTCGTCGGCCTGCGTCACGACCGAGTAGCCGCGGAAACGCAATTCAGCCGCGCCGGGCGACAAGCGTTGCGTCCTGAGTTCGGTCGCGGGCAGCCCTGTTGACCACGCCAGCCGGTCCCAGAAGATTTCCAGATTGGTCCGCAGGCGAAGATTGCGCGGCGCGCCCGCCGGAAAGACGTTTGAGAGATCGATCAGCACCGTCTTGTTCTTGCCGGCCGGAAAGCCGAGCGCCGGAAGCGCCGTCGTCCAACCGCCGCGCCCGTCCGCGACTTCGAGACTCAAGCCCTGCGGCTTGGGTTGACCGCCCTGACTGACGGCGACGTTAATGGAACTATCGGTCGGGTGAATCCACCCCGAGCCGACGAGCCACAGCGGCCCCTCGCGCGGCGCGTCCGCCGGCAACTCCAACTCGACGAAGTGTTCGCGCGTCACGCCCTGATATTGCCCGCGCCCGAAGTTGTCGAGGTAGCGGCCGTCCTGCGCGCTGACGACCTCTAATACGTTCGCGCCGCCGTCGTCACGCGCGGCGGCGAAGGAACGCGGCGGGGCGGCGGCGTGAACCGCGAGCGCGGGCGGCGGCACGGCGAAGCGTTCGTCCACAAAAACTTCCGTGCCCGCCGGGTGATCGACGACCATCAATGAGACGTGATCGAAGAAATGCGTCTCCCACAGCTCGGCCGTGATCCGCACGTCGTAAAAGCCTGCGCGCGGCGCGAGTTGGTCCCCCCCGATCTTGATCCACTCTTCGGTCATCATTACGCCCGCCGTGTCCTGCGCGTTGAGCTTCAACCCGAGGGGCGAGCGCCAGAGCGTGTCGGTGACAAAGCTGATCTGCCGGCCGTCGTAAGCGAAGACCCACGGGCACGA
The DNA here is from genome assembly GCA_050748185.1 of Pyrinomonadaceae bacterium. Lineage (GTDB taxonomy): Bacteria > Acidobacteriota > Blastocatellia > Pyrinomonadales > Pyrinomonadaceae > JACCRA01. Next base: position 2,672 of record JBOGOY010000574.1, on the reverse strand, counting down.
GCCTTTCAGACGTTGCTCGGCGAGCACCGACGTGTCGGCCTTCAACTCGAACTCCGCCTGCAACACGCCGTTCGGCCAAGTGATGCGCGCCACGTCGGTCTGCGCTTGTTCGCCCAAACCGAAATGCACGACCGGGCCGACGATCGGCTGCTTCTGCGTCAGCAGCCCGGCGCGTATCTCGATCTCGCCGCCGACGCCGAACGAGTTGATGCGTTGGTCCCCCGTCGCCTCCTGCGCGCGCGGCCTGATGACCTGCCAGTGATAATTCTTCGCGCCACGGCCGAGCACACGCACGGGCACATCGGCGTCAGACAGTCCGACGACATCGAGGCGGCCGTCGCCGTTCACGTCGGCGACGGAGAAGGCGCGCGCGTTAATGCCCGTCCGGGGCTTGAAATTATTCTGCCCGTCGCTCAACCACACCTGTGTCAACGCTAAGGCCGAGCCGCCCGAGGCCAATAGGTCAAGGCCGCCGTTGTTATCAAAGTCGGCCACGAAAAGGCGCGCGTTCGTGCCGGCCAAGCCGCCGGGGGCGTCCGGCCAGCGCGCCAGTTCCGCCACTTCCCAGTCGCTTCCCTCAGACTTGTCAGAAATGCGACGGACCACGCCGTCCGCGCCGAGAACGAGCAGATCGAGCCAGCCGTCGTTGTTCGCGTCGCCGACGCCGAGGCCGATTGTTGCGCCGAGACCCGGCGGCAACTCGCGCCGATGAAACTGCCCCCCGCGCTCGTTGGCATAGAACGACGCGGTACGAGCGCCACCGGCGGAAAGCATCAACGTCACGTCGGTGTCGCCATCGCCATCGAAATCGCCCCAGACGAAATCCAGCAGGCCACTCGCCCCGGCCAAAGGTTGCAGTTCCTTGAAGGCGCCGTCGCCGTTGTTTTGCAGCACGACGGCCGGCGCGCGCTCGCCGCCGAGCACGAGATCGAGATCGCCGTCGGCCTCCAAGTCAAAAGCCCAGACCTGACTGAAAGAATCTCCGACCGTCGCCGCCGGAAACTGCGCGCGCGCGGTGACATCGGTGAACGCGCCCACGTCAGTCTGTTTGAACAGGCGGAGGCCGCCCCGACAAGCGATCGCGAGATCGGGTTTGAAGTCGTAATCGAAATCGACGGCGGCAATCGCATGAGCCGACAGACGGGACGCGGTCACGCCGCACGGAAGTTTCGCGCCCCCGAGAATCTGCACCTCTCGCTCGTTTGCTAACACGAGTGCGGGCGGGCCTTCGCCCGCGAGCGAGACGGTCCCGGCCCATGTCCATTTGTTTACATCGCCTGATGTCGCGAGCGGCTCAAGATTGAAGGTCAGAGATTCGTCCGGCGGCGCGGGCCGCGACGACGGAACCGTGAGCCGCAGGGGGCTGGTGACGGGCTCGCCGATCACGTCGGGCGGGAGTTTCACGGCGGCGAGACTCTGGCGGTACTCCGGCACGCGGACGAGCACGTTGCGGAGGAACTGCACGCGCGGGGCGGCGGCCCTCACGTTCTCGGAAGAGGCGGCCGACTGTAAGGCTTTGAATTGCTCCCGCACTTCGGACGGCCACGACTGCGCCTTCGCGTCGAGGCGTTCGATGGCCGCGCGGAGCCGCGCCGAGTCGCCGCGCTTGGCGGCGAGGCGCGCGAGGTCGAGTTCGACGGCGAGGTTATCAGGCTGCGCCGAGAGGATTCTTTCGAGCAGGCTGATGGTCTCTGCTTCGCCCGTCTCGCCGCCCTCACGCTCAACTTCCGAGGCCAGCGCGTAGAGCGCCTTCAGGTTTTGCGGGTTCAGTTCGATGGCGCGGCGCAGTGCGGCGACGGCCTCCGCGTAACGGCCGCGGCTGCTTTCGAGTAGTCCGATTAGGACGTGGATGTGCCCGTTGTCGGGCGCGAGTTGGCGGGCCTTGTCGAAGCTCTCGGCCGCGCGCTCGAAATCCCGCTGGCGCAGGTAGAGCAGGCCGAGATTGGCCCATGCGGCGGGCTCGTCCGGCGCGAGTTGCGTCGCCTCTTTCAGCTTAGCCTCGGCGCGCACATCGTCGCCGACTTGCAGGGCGGAGAGCCCGACGTAGAAGGCGCGCACCGCCTCTGTGTACTCGCGCGAGGTGACGGCCGGAACGTTCTCGCGGCGGCAAGCGACAAAGGACAAGACCGACACGCCGAGCAAAAGCATGAAGAGCGCGCCGTGCCCTGACTTAAAAGGAGAAGTGGATCGCATCGAGTGAGCCGATTCCTGTTGGTGGCCTCTTCGTTTAGTCAGATTCAGCCACAGAGATCACAGAGAGGGCAAATGATGAGTGATAAGTGATGAGTGATGAATGTAAGAGCAGTTTTGATTTTTATTCATCACTCATCACTCATCGTTCATCATTTCTACCTCTGTGACAAAAATTGCTGGGTATGAAGAGCCTGTGGAGTAAGAAGGTTCCACTAGACGAAGGCGTGAATATAACATAATCTTTTTTGGCATCAGCCCAGATGTGGACGCCGCCGGTCTCGCAAGTTTCGCGGTGGTTTTACACGTAACAGACAGAGGTTTTCATAGCATGAGATGAATTGCCCGGCTTATCGCGCCGACGGTTCACGCCTGCTTTCGCAATGCCTTGTCGTGGCGATGGCTTAATCTACAGAGACAAGAAAGCCGGCGCTGCTTGCGACCCGCTCGCTGCCGCTCGCGGTACTGCGTCGAGTGGCGAC
>JBOGOY010000573.1:0-3749 GCA_050748185.1 Pyrinomonadaceae bacterium | reverse complement strand
CACGTCAACAACGGGGGTGATAACTGGGTGTGGGAGAGCGATGATAAAGAAACCAAGCGCGTCGCAAGGCAGATGATGCAGATGGTTGTCAACCTTAACAAAAATAATCAAGCCGACTTCCGCGGCAGCGGTATCACCTGCTACACCTGCCACCGCGGGCAGACCGCCCCGCAACGCATCCCGACTCTTCCCCTGACGGCTTCAGAACGCGAAGCGGATGGCGCGGCGAGAGAACCAAAAAGTAAAGAGCCTTTGCCGACGGTCGAACAAGTCTTAAGTAGGTATGTGGAGGCTGTCGGCGGGGCGGCAGCCGCGAAGTTAAAGACGCTCCTGATGAAAGGTGTGAGAGAAGCGTCGGAGGGTAGGAATTGGGCGCTTGAAGTCAGTGTCAAGCAGCCGGACAAGTTTCTGATCGCCGTCACTGTCCCGGGGCAGGGCATAATCTCTCAAGGCTTCGACGGCGCGCGCGGCTGGTTGAAGAACCCACGCGAACAGCGGGCGATGACTGCCGATGAGCTAGCCGCATTGAGGCAAACCGCAGAACTATACGAGGTCATTAAGATCAAGGGGCTGCCTGCCGAAGCGAAGGTGACAAGCATAGAAAGAATCGGCGGGCGCGAATCTTACATGCTTGAGTTCACACCAGCCATCGGCAAGGTTGAAAGGTGGTACTTCGATGTCCAGACGGGACTATTGCTGCGCAAGCTGACTTTAACAAACACCGTGCTTGCCCCGATCCCTGAGCAGATTGATTTTGAAGATTATCGCGAGGTGGACGGCGTGAAACTGCCGTTCGTCATTCGCATCTCTGATATCGACCCTTATTTCAACACGACGCGGAGAATTACAGAGATTCGACACAGTGTCCCCCTTGACGATGCAAGGTTTAACCAGCCCGCTGGTCAAAAGTGAAAAAGATGCATATCTATGATAGGGCGTTAAGCCGCAAATGGATCAAGCATGAACCCTAAATCTTTATTGTTACTCGCAATCGGCGTTCTTATCTTTTCTTGCTGTGCAACTCCACGAAACATTAAGCCGGCAGTTGCTGCATCCGATTCATATAACGCTTCAGGCGCAGCAATCCGAAGCTTCCCGGTCGAGATTTCAGGCAATCTCGTCTTCATGCAAGTTCGGGTTAATAACTCCGAGCCTTTATGGTTCATCCTTGACAGCGGGGCCGATGATTTACTTATTGACGCGGAGCGAGCGAGAGATTTGGGATTGAGACTTGAAGGCAGAGCTAGAGGTAGAGGAGTAGGAGAGGGTGCTTTCGACATTACTTTCGCCAAAGGCGTTTCACTGAACTTTGCCGGCATCGAGATGGTTAATCAAACACTCTCAGCTACATCCTTAAAGTCTCTCCCACCCTTCTTCGGTCGGAGGGTGGACGGCATACTCGGCCATCACCTCTTCAGCCACTACACGGTCGAGATTGATTATGCGGCTCAACTCGTCAAGCTGTATGACCCAGCTAAGTTTCAATACTCCGGTGTGGGCGAAAGATTACCGATCACGATGGTCGGGAAGTTACCCACCGCGAATGTGAGAATAGCTTTGCCAGGACGCGCCCCTGTTGAGGCACGGCTATTAATCGACACGGGGGCGAACAGCGAGGTGGTGCTTAACAGTCCGTTCGTCGAGTCCCAAAAATTGCTGGACAATTCTATCAAAACCATCCGCGAATCGTCGTCGTCAGGCTTAGGCGGAGTGTCAATTATACTGTCAGGGCGTGCCCTAAGTTTACAACTCGGTCGCTTTGTGCTTGAGCAACCGATTGTAATTTTCGCCAAAGACCGAAGCGGCTCTTTCGCAAGCAGGGACTTCGACGGGGTGCTCGGCGGAGAGGTATTTCGCCGCTTCAAAATGATCTTTGACTACTCCAGTCGGCAAGTGATTTTGGAACCTAACGCACACTTCGCTGAACCCTATGAAGACACGATGAGCGGCATCCGCCTTCGGGCCGAAGGCGAAGATTTTAAGACCTTCGTGGTGCATAGCACCCTTGAAGATTCACCGGCGGCAAAAGCCGGGCTGCGCGAGGGTGATCGAATCATCTCCATTGACGGGGTGAGCACTGCATCATTCACGCTGGACCAACTAAAGCAAATGTTCAGGCGAGAGGGGAAGGAGTATTCACTAGGCGTCAAGCGAGGGGAAGAGCTTCAACAAATAGCACTCAAGATGAAGAGGTTAATCTAAGCCGCCCTCTCACGAGTCATCGACGGGAGCGCGCATAATGTGGCTTTCATCCGCGGGACTTGTCCGTATCGGCGTTGAATGCGCGCCCGGTCAAATTCCGGCGTTGGGCTGCTTCGTGGAAACTTTGACATGGTTTCCAGAGGAGATAGGAGATGAGGAAACTGGGGCTAAGTCTTCTCTCTCATTGATGATTAGCTGCTTAAACCTATTAGAGGCTAGTAGTCCGTCAGTCTGATTTTGGTGGTTAGCTCTTTGAACGCTTATAGTCTGGTCAGAACTTCTATATGGAGACTGACCAGCTATGCCCAAGAAAAAGTATCTCGTTGATCTCTCGGCTGACGAGCGCGAGACTTTGCAGGAGCTCGTGCGCCGCGGCAAGCATTCTTCGCGCAAAGTGACGCGCGCCCGCATCCTGCTGCTGGCCGCCGAGGGCCGGACGGACGTGCAGATCGTCTCGGCGCTCTCGTGCGGCACAGGCACGGTCGAGCGCACCCGCCGCCGCTTTGTCGAAGAGAGTCTCGGCTGCCTGAACGAGCGCGCGCGCCGCGGGCAAGCGCGGAAGTTGACGGGTAAGCAAGAAGCCCACCTCATCGCCGTCGCTTGTACGCCCGCGCCGCGGGGGCGTGCCCGCTGGACGCTTTCGCTCTTAGCCGACAAGGTGGTCGAGCTGGGTTTCGCCCCCTCGATTGCCCGCGAGACGGTGCGCCAAGTGCTCAAAAAAACGAACTCAAGCCGCGGCTCAAAGAGCAGTGGTGTATCCCGGAAGTGAGCGCCGCGTTCGTGGCGGCGATGGAGGACGTGCTGGATTTGTATGCCGAACCTTACGACGAGAAGCGCCCGACGGTCGGCTTTGATGAGACGAGCAAATAACTGATCAAGGAGACGCGCACGCCGGTGGCAGCCGCCACCGGGCAGCCTGAGCGTTATGACTACGAGTATGCGCGCAACGGGGTGCGGAACCTGTTCCTGTTTTGCGAGCCGCGGCGCGGCTACCGGTACGTCGAAGTGACCGGGCAGCGGAGGATGGTTGATTTCGCCCACAAGATGAAATGGCTGGTGGAGGAAGGCTACCCGGAGGCGGAAGTCATTCGCGTCGTGCTCGACAACCTGAACACGCACGGGCCGGGTTCGCTCTACGAGGCATTCGCGCCTGAAGAGGCGCGCCGGCTGGCGCAGAAGTTGGAGTTCCATTACACGCCCAAGCATGGCAGTTGGCTAAACATGGCCGAGATCGAGCTGGGCATCCTGCAACGACAGTGTTTGAAGCGCCGAATCGGTGACGAGGCGACGCTCAAGCGTGAGGTTGCCGCGTGGGAGCGGCAACGCAACGAGACACAAGAAACGATAGACTGGCGCTTCTCGATCACCGACGCACGGGAAAAACTGAAGCGCCTCTATCCCACAAATTCAGTGCGATGAAACACTAGCACTCAAGATGATGCAATAATGCGAATCAGTAGTTGAAAAGACAGACACACAGCAGAATTAGTAGAATTTTCTTGCGATGGAAAATCAACTAATTCAATTGTATCTGCGTGTCTGCCAAA
>JBOGOY010000572.1:0-3755 GCA_050748185.1 Pyrinomonadaceae bacterium | reverse complement strand
GCGCGGGATCGAAGACTGCATCGACCTCGCCCCGCTCCACAATCCGGCCAACGTCAAAGGCATCCTCGCGGCGCGGGAAATCTTCGGCGCAGGGCTGCCGCAGGTCGCCGTCTTCGACACAGCCTTTCATCAGACGCTGCCCGACCATGCCTACCTCTACGCCCTGCCCTACCAGCTTTACCGACGCCACCGCATCCGCCGCTACGGCTTTCACGGCACGTCGCACCGCTACGTCGCCTATCGCTACCGCCAGTTACGCGGCATCAGCCGTGAGCAAACAAACGTGATCACGCTGCACCTCGGCAACGGCTGCTCGGTCGCGGCAATCCGGGGCGGCGACTCGATGGACACTTCGATGGGCCTGACACCGCTCGAAGGCTTGGTGATGGGCACGCGCTCCGGCGATCTGGATCCGGCGATCATAGATTTCGTCGCCGCGAAAGAGGGTTTAAGCGCGCAGGAAGTGGAGACGCTGCTCAACAAGCAGTCGGGGCTGCTCGGCGTCTCGGGGCTGACGAACGACATGCGCGAGTTGCTGGACGAGTCGCACGAGCACGGCGACCGGCGGGCGCGCCTCGCCGTGGAGATGTTCTGTTACCGAGCGCGAAAATACATCGGCGCGTACCTCGCGGCGATGGGCGGCGCGGACGCGGTTCTCTTCACGGGCGGCATCGGCGAAAACTCGGCGGAGGTGCGGGCTCGCATCTGCGAGAACCTCGGATGGCTGGGGCTGGACCTCGACCCGGAGCGGAACGTGGCCCATTTCGGCGGGCGCGAAGGCGTCATCAGCCGCGAAGAGTCGCGCCTCGCCGCTTACGTGATCCCGACCGACGAAGAATTACTGATCGCCCGCGACACGGTGCGCTGCGTGCGGGGCGCTCCGCAGCGTTACTGAACGCGGGACCAACTGCTCTTGCTCAAGCGCACGCCCGCGCCGCCCGATAGTGAACTTTCGTCGCGGCGTCGCATGCTCCGCGACTGAGTTAACCGATAGCGCGCGCCGTGAGACGAACAATCAGTGACACTAGTTCGGCCGGGTCTACCGGCTTCGGTACGTGTTGCTGAAATCCGGCGTGGGCAGCGCGGGCACGCTCTTCCGCGCCCGCGTAGGCGGTGAGCGCCACTGCGGGCACGTCCCGTAGTTCCGCGTCCTCAATCGAGCGCACTCTCCTGATGAAAGAGTATCCGTCCTCTTCCGGCATCCCCAGATCGCACACGAGGGCTTGCGGCCTAGTGCGCTTCAACAATTCAAAGGCGACTGTGGTGGAAGAGGCCGCCGCCACCTCGGCTCCGAATTTTCTAAAGACATACTCCAGCATCCGGAGAGTGTCTTCATCATCGTCCACCACCAGCAAACGCAACCCGGCGAGCGGCAACGGGCCTGCGGCCGGCAACAGGCCGCCCTCTCCCGGCTGCTCATCTTCCGCGGCGGGTTGGAGCAGCGGCAGCCTCAGCGTGAAAGTTGACCCGCGACCCTCGCCGGAGCTTTCGGCCCGGACTGTGCCACCGTGCAACTCCGCTAAGTGGCGCACGATCGAGAGCCCGAGCCCGAGCCCGCCATGCTCCCTTGTCATGGAAGAGTCGGCCTGCCGGAACCGCTCGAAAACGTGGGGCAGCACCTCGGGCGCGATCCCCGCCCCGGTATCGCGCACCACGATCTCGTAAACGTCGCCAGCGCGCCGTGCGCTGATTTCCACGCGGCCTCCCACGGGCGTGAACTTCACGGCGTTCGACAGCAGGTTCCAGATGATCTGTTGCAGTCGCGCGGCTTCGCCTTGAATCAGGTCGTCGCCGCCGGCCTCGATCCGCTCGTGCAAACTGATTCCCTTGGCGGCGGCCGCCGGACGAGCCGCATCAATCGCGCCCCCGATGAAAGCGGCCGGGCGGACGGGGAGCAAATCCAGACGCAGCTTGCCCGTGGTGATGCGTGTCACGTCGAGCAGATCTTCGATCAGTTGAGACTGTGCTTGCGCGTTCCGCTCGATGATCTCAAGAGCGTTGTCGGTGCCGCGCTCGTCGAGGTGGTGAGAGCGCACGATGAAGAGCCAGCCGATGATCGCCGTCAGCGGGGTTCGCAGTTCGTGCGAGACGGTGGCGAGGAACTCGTCTTTCAGGCGGTTCGCCTCTTCGGCCTTTTCTCTCGCGTCCTGCTCGCGCGCCAAAAGCTGTTCGCGCTCAACCTCGATGCGCTTGCGCTCGGAAATGTCGCGCGCGATACCCGTGAACATACGCCTGTCGCCATGCGCGAACTCCCCGAAGGAAACTTCGAGCGGGATGATCGTGCCGTCGCGGCGCAGTCCCGGCAGTTCGATTCCGTCCCACGAAACGTGGCGCTTGCCGGTCCTGACGTAATTAGCGACGCCCGAGTGGTGCAACTCGCGCATGTAATCCGGCATTAAGAGCGCCAGATCCAGCCCCTGCAACTCGTCCGCCGGATAGCCGAAGATCCTTTCAGTGGCCGGGTTGGCGAAAAGTATCCGGCTGTCCTGATCGATGGTGATGATGGCGTCTGACGCCGCCTCGGCCAGCGTGCGGTAACGCTCCGCGGATTCACGCAGCGCCCGCTCGGCCTGCCAGCGCTCGATGAGTTGCCCGATCTGACTGCCCACGGCCAGCAGCACCTGAAGCATGTACTCGTTGGGAGGCCTGAATTCGCGGCAGAAAAATTCCATCACGCCGACGACCACGCCGCCGCGCAGGAGCGGAAAGGCCGCCGCCGAATGCAGACCCTCATGCACGGCGAACGGCGCACGCGGGAAGTTGGTGTGCGTCGTCACGTCCTGAATCCACTCAGGCTTCCGCGCGGTCCAGACGCGCCCGGGCAGCCCTTCTCCCGGCTTAAGCGCCATCCGGCGGCTCGCTCCCACAAATTCCGTCAGCCGGAGAGAAGGCTCATGCCAGACATCGTGGCAACGCAGGACGCCTGCTTCGCTGTCCAACTGCCAGAGCGCCCCTTCCTCCCACCCCATGCTCTCACAAATCAGTTGCAGGACTCGGGGGGCGGCGTCGCCGGGCGTGGGCTCTTCGGTGATGAGGCGCGTGATCCCATAGAGCAGCGCGAGGCGCTGTTCCGCCTGCTTCTGCTCGGTGATGTCGCGCTGTGTGCCCCAGATGCGTCGGAGCATTCCTTCCTCGACCACGCCGGTGAGGTTATTGAGGAAATATTTCTGGAGACCATCCCGGTCGGCCTCGTCTGACTCGGCGTCCGTCAGCCTGTACCCCGCGTGAATGAATTGTCTGAGGTAGGCGAGATTGGCGGGCTGTGAGGGCGGAAGGAAATCGTCCAGCCGAGCGCCAGTTAATTCGTCGGCCCGCGAAAAGCCGTACATCCGGGCCATCGCGTCGTTGCACTCAGCCAGATACCCGTGACGGTAGAAGAGTTCGACCTGCTCGTCTTCGGAAACGTTGATTGGCACGGGCCGCTCCATCTCGCAGCACCAGATGCCTTCCGAACTGTTGGCGATGAACGCGCGATAGCGCTCTTCGACTCCGCCGGGCTCGCCTTCCGCGGCGCTACTGAACTGCTCCAATTCTCCACCCATCATTAATAAAATTCTCCGCCGGACGCAGAGCGACGGCGTCCGGCGCTGTCGGGGACCAAAGATTGTAAAGAATAAGTCGGGCGGCAGCGGCTATTAGAGTCTATGGAGCAGGTTTAGTAAAGGTAGGCGCTGTATGTCTGCGTTGCGAGCAAGGGAAGATAGAAGAGCCGGCGGTGACGAACAGACCGGCGAGAGCGGGGCTTCAGTCAGGGC
>JBOGOY010000571.1:0-3756 GCA_050748185.1 Pyrinomonadaceae bacterium | reverse complement strand
ATGCTGGGCAGTGCGGGGGTGGCTGCCTCCCTCCATTCACCATTTACCATTTACCGGCGATGTTACCAGCCGCGCCGCGGAAATGAAAAGAGGAGCGGACTCGCCCTGAGTCGGCTCCCCTCCCCGATTAAGTTGTGTGCGGTAATCCGTTAGTTCTACTTGCCGGTCCCGACGTTGACGTCGATCTTATCGGGCACGCTGCGGCCGCCGAACAGGCCGCCCCGCAGCAGAAAGAAGGCGACGATCAGCACCAACACGAGGATGGCGATAATCGCCACCGCGCTGACGCTGCTCGAACCACCACCACCATCTCCATCAGCCATAAACCGATCCTCCTTCGTTGTCTCAGACGCTAAATTGATCACGTAAAACTTAATTGTGATGGGAGAACTGTTCAAGGAGAACTGTCGAGGTTATCGCCACGGGCCGCCCGACATGGCCGGCGAACTGGAGTGGCGAGTGTTCGGCGGCGGGTGACGAGAGGGTGGAATTTTCTTGTCGCCCGCCGCCACTCTATCACCGGTTCGCCGACCGCGGGCGTTCAGGGGGACTAGCGCCCGGCGTCGGCCGCGGGGGCGGAGAGCCCTGTGGGACCAGCCACAACTCGAACGTGTCGCGCTCGCGCGCGCCGCCGTTGACGACGGCGATCCGGCTCGCGTCGATGCCGCGTGTCAGCGTCAAATATTCGAACGCGCGCCGGCCGAGGCGGGCGGCCCGATTCGCCGGGCTGCGCGCGCCGCCGTAAACGATGACATAACCGGTGGCCGCCGGGTTGTTCTGCAACTCGATTGCGAAATTGTCGAGTCGCGCCTTGTCGTCATCGAACGCGATCGAGGGGAATTCGTCAAAGCGCCGGGGCACGACCGCGGGCGGCGGCGTGACGTTGACGAGCGTCGAGGCGCGCACCTGCTGGCGGCAGGCCGGATCATTGGACCCGTCATCTACGACGAGCGTCGCGTTGACACGCTGGCGGCCCATGCCCGTCGTGTCCACGGTGACGGTCGGCGTACCGTCGCCTCCGACGATACGCGCCGGCGCAGGACCGACGGTCCAGTTGTAGCGGAGCGCAGACGCTGCGCCCGCGTAGCCCGTGTCGGCCGAGAACGTGACGAGACTGCCTTCGGTGACGACGGACGGGGCCGACAAGTTGACCGGGTACGGGCAGGGCGATTCGGCCGCCAGCGGCAGCGGGATCCTGTGAGGACGATAGCTGAGGGCGATGCAATACTTCCGCCCGCCTTCGAGGTTGAAGGTGCGGACCCAGCGGCTGTTGTTGGGAAATTGTATCTCGACGGTATGCGTCCCCGGCGCGAGTTCGAGGTAACGGACGGTGGGACTGGTCAGCCCTTGCGCCTGCCCGTCAACCAAAAGCGGGAAGCCGCCGGGCGCGGTTGAGATTTCGATGCGGCCGGGGCGACTTTCACGTTCGCGGCGCGTCTGCGCCCCGGCGTTCTGAGTGAAGCCGCCCGCGAGCATGAGCGCAAAAGCCAGCAGGAACGCCGCCCGGAAACGTGAGGGAGCCAGTGTGAGAACGGAAAGTTTCGACACGGCTTAAGCCACCTCCCTCTCGTCAATCTTCGCGGCAAGGAGGGCACGGCGGCGGCGGCGTTCCGCGCCGAGAGCGAGCAACCCGCTCCCGAACAGCAGAATCGTCGTCGGTTCCGGCACCTGCGGCGGCGGTTGCGGCGTCGCGGGCGGCGGGGTCGCCGTCGGGAACAGACGCGCCCCCTCCGGGGGGCCGCCGTCATCGTCGCCGTTGATGAAGAAGAAGGGCACGGCGGCCAGTCCCAGCAGCGGCCACAACGGGAACCCCCCGCCGCCCACCGGAGGTAACAGGATCTCGCCGCAGTCGCAGACGGTTCCCGTCACTTCGCCCACCTCGATCGTCTCCACGCGCGAGTCTTGCGCCGGGGCGAGTTCGATCGGCGTCAGCACGGGGCCGGACGGCGCGCCCGTTCCGGGCGGGGTCCGTCGGCCGTTGCGCCTGTCTGTGTTTTTCACTTGGTCGCCCTGCTGCTCGGCGACGGTGCGAAGTCTGAGATCAACGGTCTGACTGCTGCTACGATCGTTCACCAAAGCGCGAACTACCAAGTCTGTCAGTTTAACGCCGCTCGCGCGCGTGGGCACGGCGGTTAGGACCGTAATACTCAGCGCCACAGCGAGAATGCGGGCCGATTTGCTTGTCATTACCTCTCCTCAAAATTCCTATGTACATCGTGACGCCGCCTAAGGGCGTGCACGGCGGGATATTGCGGAACGTAGAATTTTGAGAGGTGCGGCCGCTCGTTCGGGGCGAATCGTGGAGGAGGCTGAAAATCCGCCGAGCCTGCTTATTACCCTCAACTCTTACTGCGTCCCCATTGTCGGTTTTTAATGGGGGAGCTTCTGCACTGTATACACGGTTAACGCTTCGCTGATTCCACTTTTACGCGCCGCTTGAACAACGCGCCGCGCGGATTCAACTGTCGGGCAAAAAGAAAGAGGCCCGCCCCGAGACAGGGGGCGAGCCTCGCTGATGATTCACGCAAATGACTAACTATTACAGTTTGCGCTTGCATTGGCACTAACAAAGCCAATAAACATCGAGTCGAGACTACGGTTTTCAGTGCCAATGCAACTGCAAACCGTAATAAGTCGGGGGATGCGTGATTGTAACACTACTCTTGCCCGGCGGTCTCACTTTTTTGCCGCTCCTCGTCGCGCAGGATGGCCTTGCGGGAGAGTTTGATCTTGTTGCCCTCTTTGCCGATGCACTTGACCATGATCTGCTGGCCTTCTTTCAACTCGTCGCGCACGTCGCGCACGCGTTGGTTCGAGATCTCAGAGATATGCAGTAGGCCGTCCGTGCCGGGGAAGATTTCGACGAACGCGCCGAAGTCCACAATGCGCGAGACGGTGCCGACGTAAGTCGCCCCGATCTCGGCCTCGGCGGTCAGGCCGCGGATGCGCGCCACCGCCGCTTCGGCCGCCTCGCCGTCCGCGGTCGAGATGAATACGGTGCCATCGTCCTCGACGTCGATCTTCGCGCCGGTCTCTTCGACGAGCGCGCGGATAATCTTGCCGCCGGGTCCAATCACGTCGCGAATCTTGTCGGGATTGATCTTGATAGTGATGATGCGCGGGGCGTGCGGCGAAATATCTTCGCGCGCGGCGGCGATGGTCGTCTCCATCACCGACAAGATATGCAGGCGGCCTTTGCGCGCCTGCTCCAGCGCCTCGGCCATGATCTGCGCGTTGATGCCGGCGATCTTGATGTCCATCTGGAGCGCCGTGATGCCTTCGGCGGTGCCGGCCACCTTGAAGTCCATGTCGCCGTAGTGGTCCTCGGCGCCCGCGATGTCCGAGAGAATCGCGTACTTGTTACCCTCCATCACGAGGCCCATCGCGACGCCCGCGACCGGCGCTTTAATCGGCACGCCCGCGTCCATCATCGAGAGGCTGCCGCCGCAGATCGTCGCCATCGAACTGGACCCGTTCGACTCAGTGATGTCCGAGACGATGCGGAGCGAGTAGGGAAAATCTTCTTCGGCGGGAAGCACCGGTTCGAGCGCGCGGCGGGCCAATGCCCCGTGGCAGTTTTCGCGGCGGCTGGTCGAGCCGAAACGCCCGACTTCGCCGACCGAGTAGTGTGGGAAGTTGTAGTGCAGCAGAAAGCGGCGCTTGACCTCACCCATTTCGAGATCGTCAATAAACTGCTCGTCTTCCTTCGTCCCCAAAGTCGAGGTGACGATGGCCTGCGTCTCGCCGCGCGTGAAG
>JBOGOY010000570.1:0-3758 GCA_050748185.1 Pyrinomonadaceae bacterium | reverse complement strand
GTCTGAGACTTGATGTGCGCCCGCCACTGGGCCGTCGTCATCCCCTTGAGTCGCGGCAACTCCGAGGCGGCGACGACGAGTTGCCGCAAGCCCGGAATGACGGCGAACTCAAGCGCGCCCTTCGGCTTCGCGGCCTGCTCGATTGAGGCGAGCCTCGCGGCGCGCCATTCGGCGGGCGGCGCGACGCCGCGCGAGAGGTAGGAGAGGGCTTCGAGCCCCGCCTCGCCGAGATCGGACAGGTCTCTGGCGAGCGGCCGCGCCTCGTGCAGGGCGGGCGACTTGTCAATCATCGCTTCCAACTCGGGGCCGGCGCTTTGCCACTCAGTGAGAGTACCTTTGAGCCGTTGCGAGTGGGCCTCGAAGTGCGGGGCATCGGAGAGCAGCGCGTCAACCGTCGCGGCGAAGCGGCGGGCGGCGTCGCTGTCGGGGCGGGCCGCGTCGATGAGGCCGGTCAGCGGCGAGAGCATCGTCTGCGGCCGCTGCTGGTAGCGCCGGTACTCCTTGACCGGCTCGACGACGGAGACCAGCGTCGCGAGCGGCCCCGTCTCGCGCCCGCCGGCGAGGCGGCGGAGCAGCATCGCCTGATTCTTCTCGTGCGTCAGCCCTAGTTCTTCGAGCCGGACGCTCGTGACGGCGAGGCGGCGGTACATGTCTTCCACGTCGGTCACGGTGCGCGGCGACCAGAGTCGTTCGGCGATGGCGGCGGTGCGCGGCCAGATGCGCGAGTCTATCGTCTCCGGGCTGACCCACTCGCTCCACATCGTCGCCTCGCCGCCGAGAATGTGGGCGGCTTCGGCTTCGGTGAGCCCGCTGTTTGCCGGGAGCGGATCGACGGCGTAATGCTGCGACGTGGGGAAAATGAGATCGATGTAGTAGCCGTTGGACAGCACGCCTTGATAGCCCTTCTTCGCGGCTTCGGCGAGGGCGGCCGGGCCGCGCCAAGAGTGGATGACCACGTCTTTAGGCAGATCGGGCTGAAAGATTTCGTCCCAGCCCATCATCCGCTTGTTGTGCTGCTTGAGAATCCGCGACAGGCGCTGATTGAAATAAGTCTGGAGCGCGTGGTTGTCTTTGATGCTTTTCTCTTTCATGAACGCCTGAATCCGCGGGTTGCGATCCCACTGTTTGCCCTCGTTTTCGTCGCCGCCGATGTGCAGGTAGGCGTCCGGGAAGAGCGCGGCCATCTCGCCGAGGAATTTGTCGAGAAACTGGTAAACCTCTTCGCGCGTCGGGTCCAAAGCCGGCTCGAAGATTCCTGCGCGGCGCTCGATCGTGTACGGCCCCGGCGCGCTGCCCAGTTCCGGGTGTCCGACGAGCCAACTCGTGGCGTGGCCGGGCATGTCAAACTCGGGCACGACGCGGATGCCGCGCTCGCGCGCATAGGCGATCACGTCGCGGATCTGTTCCTGCGTGTAGAAGAGTCCGTCCGATCCCATCTGGTGAAGCCGTGGGAAATTTTTGCTCTCGACGCGGAAGCCCTGATCTTCGGTCAGGTGCCAGTGCAGCACGTTGAGCTTGACGGCGGCCATTGCGTCGAGGTTGCGCTTTAAGACTTCGACCGGCTGGTAGTGGCGCGCGACGTCAATCATTAACCCGCGCCAAGGGAAACGCGGACGGTCCTGAACGCTGACCGCGGGGATGAAATAGCCCGCGCGATCACTGTCGATTAACTGCAAAAAAGTTTCCAACCCTCGCAGCGCGCCGACCACGGTCGAGGCCGTGAGCAGGACTTGTTTGTCTGACACTTCGAGCGTGTACGACTCGTCTTCGTCCAGCGCGGGGACGGCCTTGCCCGGCCCACGGCACTCCAATACCAGCGAGGCGGCCGAGGCGTCAGTCGCCAGTCCGCGCGGAAACTCCATCAAGGTGCGCCCTTCGAGCCGCCGGACGGCGCGATCGATGCCGGCGCGCAGGCGCTCGTCCGTATGACCTTTCGTTGCGACGTTGAACGTCTTGGCGATCGGCATCCTCCCCTGTCTGAAACTGACGGCGGCGGGCGTCGGCATCAAGTTATGCTGACGTGCCGGCGGCGCTACGGTCTGAGTCGTCTGCGCGACTGAGTTCGAGAAGAAAAATAGCAGGAGCGTGATCCAGTTGTAGGTCTTACCTCTCATGTAACCCTCGCTTAAGATGGAGTGAGTTGGCGCCGGACTATCGTTGTTCGCCCGCGTGCCCTGACTTCGTGCCGGACGGGAACATTGAAACACATTAACCTATTGTGATAGCACGTTAAAGTTACGTGAGGTTACGTCACGTGGTTTAACATCACGCGGGGGTAGATGATTGCTATCTTCTCAAAAGTGACAGGCGACAGGAGGCAGACAGTCCTTCCTTGTCACCTGTCACCTGTCACCGTCCCGGTACTCATTCATGAACTCGCTTAAGATCGGCATCAGCGGCGTCCGCGGCGTCGTTGGCGAAACTTTCACGCCGGAGTTGGCGGTGGGGTTCGCGCAAGGTTTCGGCACTTATCTCGATTCGGGGCGCATCCTCGTCTGCCGCGACACGCGCTCGTCAGGGCCGATGGTTCACGCGGCGGTGTTGGCCGGCCTGCTCGCCGCCGGCTGCGAAGTCGTCGATCTCGGTGTCTGCCCGACGCCCAGCCTGCAACTCGCCGTCGGGTGGCTCGGGGCTGAGGGCGGCATCTCGATCACGGCCGGTCACAACCCGGAGCCGTGGAACGCCCTGAAGTTCGTCCGCGGCGACGGCCTCTACCTGAACTCAGCGCAGGCTGACGAACTGCTCGACATTTTTCATCAAGCCGAATTCGCGAAAGCCACTTGGGAGAGCATCCACAGCCGTGTCGAACGCGCGGACGCGATCACGCACCACCTCGAAGTGCTGGCCGGCGCTTTCGACGTCGAAGCCATCAGATCACGTCGCCTGACGGTCGCGGTGGACTGCTGCAATAGTTCCTGCTCGCTGCTGTCGCCGCGCTGGCTCGCCGCGCTCGGCTGTGACGTGCTGGCCTTGAACGACGACCCGACCGCGCCGTTCCCGCACGCGCCCGAGCCGAGGCGGCAGACGATGGCCCAACTCCGCGCCGTCGTCACAGCGGGCCACGCTCAGATCGGGTTCGCGCACGACGCCGATGGCGAGCGGGTGGGCATCGTCACCGAAGAGGGCGAGATTCTGCCGGAAGAGTTGACGCTGGCGATTGCCACGGAGATTCAGTTGCGGCGTGAGAGTGGCCCCGTCGTGACGAACGTCTCGACCAGCATGGCGATCGACGCCATCGCGGCGCGTCACGGCGCGAGCGTCATCCGCACGCCGGTCGGTCAGGCTTTCGTCTCCGAAGCGATGATCGAGAACCGCGCCGTCATCGGCGGCGAAGGCAGCGGCGGCGTCGTCGTGCCCCGCGTGCAATTGACCCACGACGCCGCGGCCACGGTCGGCCTCGTCCTAGAGCACATGGCGCGGACGGGCGAGCCCGTCTCCGCATTGGTCGCACAACTGCCGCGCTTCACGATGATCAAGCACGACGTACCGGTCGAACCGAACCGCATCTTTTCCCTGTTGCAAAGGATGTACGACGAGGTTGAGCGCGAGGGCGTGGCCTACGATCAGGCCGACGGGCTGAAGATTGTTTGGCCGGACGGCTGGGTCCACGTCCGCGTCTCGAACACCGAGTCGCTGATCCGCGTTATCGCCGAGGCCGACACCGTGCCGCGCGCTCAGGAGTTGCTCGATTGGGCGCGCGACAGGCTGGGAAAGTGATGGTCGGCGGCATCAGTTAGAAGTCAGGCGCTCATCTCATG
>JBOGOY010000569.1:0-3767 GCA_050748185.1 Pyrinomonadaceae bacterium | reverse complement strand
GTTGCGGCCCGTGTCTATTGTTGAACCGGGCCGAATCTGAGTTGATATTCAGGCGAGTAGAGGAACCCGAAGATCATCGCCCGAAAGTCTCCGGTCGTCTCCAGCACCCGCAGCCACGTCGCGAACCCCGCCGGCTCCGGGTCGCGCTGCAAGTAGCCGAAGTATTGCATCGTCACGAACCCACGGTTGAAGAACCTGCCCGCCACCGGTTCGCTTTCCACTATCTGGCGCAACGTCTCGGCGGGGCTGCGGCGGCCGGCCTCCAAGTCGCTGACCAGTTGGTGGCGTTGCGGCAGGCTGACCCCGGCGCGGGCCAGCAACTCGTCCACCTTCGCACCCGTCCGGAACTCTCCGTACAACTCGCGGAACGACGGGCTGCCGGCCACGCCTGCGCGCGTCATGAACTCCTGCACGAATTCATCCTTCCGGGCCTCGCGTTCAGCCGCCGTCCGCGTGCCGTCGAGTTGCGACATATCGGCAAGGAATTCGGCGTAGCTCGGCAGACGGCCCAGCGTCGCCTCGTAGAAGCGGTAGAAGAAATAGCCGCGAATCTGGAACTCTTCCGAACGGTAGAACGACGACGACACCGTAATGCGGTCGCACGACGGGTCGGAACCGGACTTGCCCGGCCCGAAGTCGCCCTCGAAAGCGCATCCCAATAACAGGTTGACCCACGATTGGAAGCCCTCGGGTTCGGGCTCGCGGTAGAGGAAGTCGAGGTACTGCTGCCTGACGAGGAACGGCGCCGTCCTGATTGGGTTGACCGCCGCCGGTTGGGCGTCATTATCGGACAACGTGACCGTCGCCAGACCGCCCTCCACTTCGTAGCCGGAGCTGGCACTGCCCAGCCCGAGACGAAATGTCTCGGTCCCTTCCGCGTAACCGTCGTCGGTGATGAAGACCGTCACGGCCCGCTCGGCCTCGCCCGGCGCGAACCGCACTCGCGCCAGCGTAGTCGAATAGTCGCAGCGCGCGCGGGCCTTGTCGTCTACGAGGTTACACGGCTGGTTGTCGAACGGCTCAGAGGCCACATTGACGGTCGCCGCACGCCCCGTGTCGCCGGTGCGTCGCACTAAGACCGTCAACCGCCCGGCTGCCTCGCCGACCGACATGGCCGTCGCGGCGAAGCTGAATGCGCCGATCATGGCCGGGCGCTGCGCGGGGACGACGCTCAAGTTGTCGAAGATGGCTTGCCCCGGATGCTCGACCGCCCCGGCCGTCCCCGCCGCCAGTTCCGTCGCCAGCGACCCGATCGCGCCCGCCACCACCCGCGTGAAACGCACCGTGTAGGAGCCTTCGAGGCCAGTCGGGCTGGTCTCTAAATTCATCGTCGCCGGGTTAGTCGTCGTGTCGTGGCGGAAGCGCCAGAAGCGCATCGCCACCGGGTCGTAAGGAATCGACAGCGCGGCCAGCACTCCGGCCTGTCGGGCTTGGAAGATCAACTGCCGCAGCGTGGTCTGGCGCGGGCCGACCTTCTCCGACTTGCCGCCCGCGGCAATCGAGGTCGGGGCCGGATCGGCGTCCGGGTCTTGCGCCACGAAGCGGAAGAAGTTCTGGTCATCGCTACCCAGTGCAAAGATCGTCTGTGCGCCGCCGCTCGCGATCTGGTCCACCTGCACGGAAGCGTCGGCGTCGGTAAAGTCAACCGAGTTGGTCGTCACGTAGCCCCTGAAGCTGAGGCCCGTGAAATTCGAGCGCGGGGTGATAACGAGTCTCCCGTCCTGCTGGACCACCGTGATGAGTTGGTCAGCCGCGCCGGGCGGTTGCGTCAGCGTGCCGAGGCTGAACTTGGCGGGGTCGCGCACCACGCCGTTAAAGTCGTCCTGAACCGGCGGCTCAGGCGTCGGGCCGGGGTTGGCGGCCGGCGTAAAGTTGGCCGTCGCGTTGTTGCTCAGGTTAGCCACCTCCGCGCTCGGCGGCTCGAAAGATCGAATGGAACTCTGCGGCGTCACACGGTAGGTGCCGCCGAGCGGCAGGTCGCCGAAGGCATAATTACCGTTCGCGTCGGTGGTCGTGTTCGCGGAGCGCGAGCCGCTCAGAGTTAAGAGGACCGTCTCGCCCGGCTGAAGGTTCGGCACACGGCCGCCGATCGAGAACGAGGTCAGGCCGACGCTGTTGCCGCTCTGATTGCTCGTGACGTTCGAGAAGTAGTGGACCGGCGGCATGAAGGCCGTGTTGGGCCGCATGGGCGTCACGACGTAATCGCGACCCGCCGCGACGTTGAACGAGTAGATACCGTTCGCGTCGGTGGCGACCACGACGGACTGCGAACCGTCGGCCTGCGTCAGCGTGACCGCCGCGCCCGCGAACGGGTTGCCGCCGGTGTCTGTGAGGCGGCCGTTGATCGTGACGACGGTGGGCGTGCCGGTAAAGTCGGCGGTCTGGTCCGCCGCCAAATTATTAAACGTCTGACTCGGCGGCGTGAAGGCGAAATTCGCGAGGGCCGGGGTCACGGTGTAATTGCCCCCCCGCCTCACGTCGGTGAAAGAGTAGGTGCCGTTCGCGTCGGTCGTCGCGGTGACGGGCACGATCAGTGCGTCGGGCGGGAAGATGCCGCTGAGCGTGACGCTAACGCCCGCGAGCGGGTTCCCGCCCGACGCACTGGTGATCCGGCCACTGACAGTGAAGGCGTTCGGGGCGCCCGCGAAGTCGGCCGTTTGGTTCGCCGTCAGGTTAGTGAAAGTTTGGCTCGGCGGCGTGAAGTTTAAGTCAGCTTGCGCGGGCGTGATGACATAGTTGCCGCCCGCGTTGAGATTCGCGAAAGAGTAATTGCCCGCCGCATCGGTCGTCGTCGTGCCGGTCTGCGCGCCGCTCAAGGTGACGGTGACGCCGGCGAGCTTGTTGGTCCCATCGGTGATGCGGCCGCCGATTGAGAACTGGTTCAGCGCGCCGGTGAAATTCGCCGTTTGGTCGGCGGCCAGATTGTTGAAAGTCTGGGCAGTCGGCGCGAACGTGTAGTTCGAGAGCGACGGGGTAACGGTGTAATCGCCGCCGGGCGCGAGGCCGGCAAACGAGTAGTTGCCGTTCGTGTCGGTCGTGGTCGTGGCGGGCCGCGCGCCGCTCAGAGTAACCGTGACGTTGGCAAGGCTGTTGTTCGCGCCATCGGCGACGCGCCCGCCGATCGTGAAAGTCGGGGCCGGGTTGACGGTCGTCGTGGTGGTCGCCGAGTTGTTCGAGTTGTCGCTGTCAGGGTTATCGCTCGTCACGTTGGCCGTGTTGCTGAGCGTTCCGGAGGTGGTCGGCGAAATGTTAATCGTGACGGTTGCCGCGCCGCCGAACGCGAGCGCGCCGAGATTGCAGGTGACGGAGCCGCCCGCCTCTGAGCAACTGCCCTGCGTCGTGGTGGCGGAGTTAAAGCTCACGCTTCGCGGCAATATGTCGGCGACGACGACGTTGGCGGCGTCGGGCGTCCCCGAAGGCGTCGGCAGATTGTTGCTGACTTGAATTGTATAGGTCAGATTCTGGCCGACGTTGACCGGGTCGGGCGCACCCATCTTGGTCAGGATCAGATTGACCTGCGGCAGCGGCGAAGAGACTTGGACGCACGCCGAAAATTCCGAAGTGTTATTCGCGGGGTCGGTCGCGGTGGCGGTGACGAACTCACCGGCCGGGCCGCTCGTCAGGTGCGTGAACGTCGCGACGCCGAGCGCGTCCGTCGTCACGGAGAGCGAGCCGCGTCCGAACTGACCTTCGCCGTTGCCCAATACGTCGCACGCCGGGTTGGCGAAGAACTGCAAGTTGAAAGCGGTGTTGGCCGTGCTGTTCAG
>JBOGOY010000568.1:0-3771 GCA_050748185.1 Pyrinomonadaceae bacterium | reverse complement strand
AAACGATTCTGAGAATGGCCTCCAGAAAGGCGAAAATCATCATGGTCATTGAATGCTCCTTTGCTATCTGTCAGGTTGATTGTTTGAGCCGCGATGATTGAAACCGAAGCGGCTTCGCATGCTCGCCGGGCGGCTGCTTTCGGTCGCCGCCCGGCGAGTCGGTTTCTCGTTGCCCACCGCATGAGGAAGTTGCCGAACATTCGACCGTATTACCGCCGGCCTCAACTTTTTTTGGCGGCCGGCGTATAGTTCGTTCCAACTGGAAGGGAGTGTGTTCTATGTCGTTCACGTTCCGCGTCTCGCTGTGTTCACTGGCTTTGAGCTTGAGCCTCATCAATCCTGCCTTGGCTCAATCGCCATCAGTTCCCAATCCGCCTATTTCGTCACAAGTAAATGATCTGGCCGCGGCGCTGGTGGGCACCGTGTCCGAGGAAGAGCAGGAGCGGTTGTTGGCGCAAAAGAAAGACCTGATGAACGGTGCGCTTCTGACCGTGCTAAAGGCGCACGCCAATCCCTTCATTCAGAAAGGCGATTATGCGGAGGCGGTGAGAATCTCTCGGCTCGCGGTGCGGATTGCGGAGGGGATCGGAGATCAGGCGCGACTAGGCAGTGCGTTGTGTGATCTTGGTTCGATCTACGCCCGTCAGGGTTCACCGACCGAGGCATTGAATTATCTTCAAAAGAGTCTCGCTATTTTTGAAGAGGGTGGCGACAAAAAGGAAAAGGCACGCGCGCTGCACGCGATTGGCGTTACCTACGACAAACAAAGGCGCTTTGAGATGGGAGTGGAGTATTACGACAAAAGTCTGGCGCTCAGCGAAGAAGTCGGTGATAGAAACCTGACCGCCCTGATTCTCAACAGTCTGGGACTGGCACACACCTCTCTAGGGCATTATGAACTCGGCTTGGAGTTCTACGAGAAGAGCCGGGCGCTCAGTGAAGAACTGAACGACAAGGGGACGCTGAACATGGTCCTGAACAACATCTCCATCCACTATGTCTACCATGGCCGCTACGCCGAGGCGCTGGATTACCTTCAGAAGAGCCTCAAGATTATTGAAGAGATGGGAAGCGCCGGTGACAGGCGAAGTCTCGCCTACAAACTGCAAAACATCGGTCTGATCTACAGACGCCAAGGGCATCTGGAGCAGGCGTTGGCTTACTCTCAGAGAAGTCTGAAAATCTTGGAAGAGATTGACGACAAATTCGGAATCGCCAATTTACAAAACAATATCGGAGTCGTTTACAAGTCGCAGGGACTTGATGAGCAGGCGCTGGAGTGGTTTCAGAAAAGCCTGCAACGCTACGAGGGACTGCAAAACAAGGCTGGCGTTGCTAGAAGTCTGAATAACATCGGGGACGCTTATCGTTTGCAGGGACGCTATAAAGAGGCGCTGGAATATCTGCAAAAGAGCCTCCGGTTACGCGAGGAGGGCCGCGACCGGGGCGCGATTAACCTGACGCTGAATAATCTCGGCAAGTTGTATCAGGATCAGGGCAAGTATGCGGAGATGTTTGAAGTCAGCCGTCGCGCCGCCAGCATAGCCGAGGAGATCAATGACCCTGAAGAACTCTGGAAAGCTAGGGAGCGCATCGGCATCGCCCACCGCGCGCAGGGTCAACCCGTGGAAGCTCGCCGGAATTTTCTCGCCGCCATTGCCACCGTCGAATCCCTGCGCCACGAGGTTGCCGGGGGCGGGCAGCAGCAGCAAAGCTTCCTTGAAAACAGACTCTCCCCGTGGCTGGGCATGATCGCGCTGCTCGTTTCGCAACAAGAATACGCCGAAGCCCTGAGCTTCGCCGAACAGTCGAAGGCGCGGGTGCTGCTCGACGCCCTTCAGTCGGGTCGCGCCACTCTCCGCCAGTCGCTTTCCCAAAGGGAGCGGCAAGCCGAGGAGGAGCAGCGCCACCGGCTGATTTCGCTCAACTCGCAACTCACCAATGAGTTGCGGCGTGACAAGCCCGATCCGTCGCGCGTGGCCGAACTTAAGGCGGGCGTCGAGAAGGCCCGGCTAGAGTACGAAGACTTCGAGACCCGCCTGTACGTGGCGCATCCCGAACTGAGAGTTCAGCGCGGCGAAGCCCCGATCATCAAAGCGGAAGAGCTGACGGCCCTGCTGCCGGACGACACGAGCGCACTGCTTGAGTATGTCGTTGCCGATGACGAGACTTATCTTTTCTGCATCACGAAGGCGGCCGGGAAATCGGCAGCCGAAGTCCGGGTCTTCACGCTGCCGATCAAACGGGACGATCTCGCCAAACAGGTTGAGGCCTTTCGGCGACATCTCGCCGCGCGTGACCTCGGCTTTCGCGCCTCGGCAGCCAAACTCTACGAACGGCTGCTCAAACCGGCCGAGGCGCAGCTTCGAGGCAAAACTAATCTCGTCATCGCCCCGGATGACACATTATGGGATCTGCCGTTTCAGGCGCTTTTGACCGGCCCGAATCGCTTCCTGATCGAGGACGCCGCGATCGCTTATGCGCCATCACTGACGGTGCTGCGCGAAATGACGAGGCGACGGAAGAATCAGGGCGCGGACGTC
This sequence comes from Pyrinomonadaceae bacterium, assembly GCA_050748185.1. Lineage (GTDB taxonomy): Bacteria > Acidobacteriota > Blastocatellia > Pyrinomonadales > Pyrinomonadaceae > JACCRA01. The sequence goes on along the minus strand of JBOGOY010000568.1, from coordinate 1,228 downwards.
GCTCCCGCAACCTTGCTGGCGCTGGGCAACCCGCTCATTGGGAAAGAGACTACTAACCGCGCGGCGCTCGTGCTGCGTGATGGAAAGCTCGATCCGCTGCCGGAGGCCGAACAGGAAGTCAAGGCGCTGAGGCGTTTGTACGGGATGTCGCGGAGCAAGGTCTATATCGGCGCCGAAGCCCGCGAAGACCGGCTCAAAGCGGAAGCCGGTCAGGCCAGAGTCCTTCACTTCGCCACGCACGGGATGCTCAATAACGCTTCGCCGATGTATTCACACTTGGCGCTCGCCGAGGGCGGCGCGGGTGAAGACGGGTTGCTCGAAGCTTGGGAACTGATGCAGCTTGATTTGAAAGCCGACTTGGCAGTGCTCTCCGCCTGCGAAACGGCGCGCGGGCGCACGGCCGCGGGCGAAGGCATGATCGGGTTGTCGTGGGCGATGTTCATCGCGGGCGTGCCCTCAATCGTCGTCAGTCAGTGGAAAGTCGAATCCGCGGGCACGCGCGACCTGATGGTGGATTTCCACCGCGCCATGATCTCACCGCCGGGAGCCGGGAAGGCGAAACCAACCAAGACGGAAGCCTTGCGACAAGCGGCGTTGAAGCTGATGAAGAACTCTGAGACCAGTCATCCGTTTTACTGGGCGGGATTCGTGCTGGTAGGTGATGGGAGGTGAGGCAGCCTGCGGTTCCCACCTGTCCCAAAAGTCCTGACGCTAACGCTTGAATTGAGCGGCGCGCCAGCGCAAGATTGAGGAAATAATGCAAGATGAAAAGGACGCTATCGCCGCGTCCGTCTCCAATGAGATGGTGCGACGTGAAAGTCGCTTAATCGAGTGTTCAACTTGAACATTCAAGTAACGAACCGGCTGTTCCATCAGCCGTACTCTAGGAGGAAACGCGACGAGGTAACAAGTCGTGTGAAGCACTCTGACAATGTAACCCAAGCTGCAAGGCTTCGACTAAAACCGTGAGGGGACAGTCGCTCTGCCAGCATCAAGGCGGAGGGGAGCTAGAGTCGAATGGCATGGCTAACAGATGTGAACTCTTGATAAACGTCGTGATGGACAGCAAGCCAAAGATGCTGACAGGCTTGAGCCAAAAGGCAATGTAGCAGGAACAAGTATTCAAATCTTACTTGTCATGGACACCAAAATGCTACCGGCGGAAAAGAGAGAGCCTAACCCATCCATTGCTCGGTTAAACGAAACAGGGTAAGCAGAGGCATTCTCC
>JBOGOY010000567.1:0-3776 GCA_050748185.1 Pyrinomonadaceae bacterium | reverse complement strand
GGCTGCGGCTTCGAGCTTCGCGGCCAAGTCCGCGCCTTCGACCGCGACGAACTTCGGCGTTTGCAGCGTGGCATCCTGCTGGGCGAGCGGTAAAGGCCCGTCAGACGGCAACTCGGCCACCGCCAGCACCGTCGCGCGTTCGCCGGAACACGCGGCGTTGATGATGAAAAGCGTTAACACGGACATCACGAACAGGGTCAACTTACGCATGGCGGTTTCCTTTCAATGGCAGGTATTGCCGAATGAACGGCGCTGGTCCCTCAAGGGCAGCGTCAGTCAATTCGATTCAGTTTTTACCACGGAGGACACAGAGGGCACGGAGGAAAAGATTAAAAGACAATGTGACTTGACTGATGCGGACATGTTCTTTGTGCGCTCTGTGACCTCTGTGGTTAATCTCCGTCTTGTCAGGGCTTCAGTAACTCTTCGAGCAGTTTCAGCGCCTCCGGATCGTCCGACTCGCCGAGCATTCGGATGGCCGTCTTACGCAGCGCGATTGAAGAATCACGGCGCGCCACGTCCATCAGCTTTTGCAGCGCTCGCTTCTGCTTCGACTCGCCGAAGGCGCGCAGAAGCTGCTCTTTGATTTCGACGCTGCGCTCCGCGTCATAGAGCCCGAGGAGCAGGTCGAGCGCCGCCGTGTCGTCCGATTCACCGAGGCGGCGGATGGCCGTCTTACGCAGTTCCAAGTCGCTCTCGCCGCGCGCGGCTTCGGCCAGCTTGGCGCGGGCGCGCGTGTTGTTCATATCGCCGAAGGCGCGCAGAATTTGCTGCTTCACTTCCATATCGCGCTCGGCCGTGTAAATCCCCATCAACTCGTCGATGGTGGCGTCGCTCTCGCGCTCGACGAGGCGGCGGATGGCCGTCTTGCGTAGCTCCGTGTCGCTGCCGGCGGAGCGCGCGATCTCTAGAAGCTTGGCGCGCGCTGCCGGGTTCTCCATCTCGGCCAGCGCACGGATGATCTGCTCTTTGATTTCGCGGCGCGCGTCCGCCTGATAAATCTGCATCAAGGTGTCGAACGGGGCGGCGTCGCCATCTTCGCCGAGGACGCGGATCGCGGTCAGGCGGAGCCCCGTCTCGTGGTTCTGATCGCGCGCGATCTCGACGAGTTTCGCCGTGGCCCGCGGGCTCTCGACATCGGCGAAGACGCGCAGGATTTGCGCCTTCACCTCCGCGTCGCGCTCGGCCTCGAAGAGGCGCATCAAATCGTCGATCACCGCCTCGCCGCCTTCGTCGCTGAGGCGGCGAATCGCCACCATGCGGAGCTTGCGGTCTGGCTGGCTGCGCGCGATTTCGAGCAGCACGGGAACGGCCTCTTTACCGCCGCGCGAGCCGAGCAGTGACACCGCCGCCTCTTTGAAACTCTGGCTCGCGGTCGAACCGGGCTTGAGAATGTCAGCGACGTAAGCCGACGCGCGCGCGGGGTTGGCCTCGAAGAGACTTTGCAGCGCGACGATCTTAAGTTCCTCGTCGTCGCGTTTGAGCGACCGCTCGATGGTCTGCGTGTCGCCGACGCGCGGCGCGAGTTCGGTCAACATCGCCGTCGCCTCGTCGGCCCACGCCGACCGCTGACAGTCTGTGAGCAGCCGCGCCAAGTGATTCATCGCCTCTCGGTATTTCTCCTGCTTCTTCAGCGAGTAAGCGAGCCAGTAAAGCGCCACGTCCATGTCGCGGTCCCGCGGGTAGGCCGAGAGGAACTGACCGAACTTGGCGGCGGCCTTGGCCCACTCTTCGCCGTCGAGCAGGTTGCGGCCTTCGCGCAGGAGCCTCGTCGAAGGCGAGTCCGAGGTCTGGACGAACTGGTTAAACTTTTTGAAGTCCTGCGCGGCCGCGAGCGCGCCGAAACCGTCGCGCGCCTGCGCGAAGATGAGCGCGGCGACGACGAGGGCGACGAACGCGCGCAGAGCGACACGCGACAGAATGGGGTTAACGATCCGGTTCGACAGTTTTGCGTTGTGTGCCATGATGCCTCTGGTGTTGGGTGATTAATATGAACGTTGTTTAGCGGCCGCGCCGGCTTGCAGCATGACGACGATGTTTTTCTTCCGCATCCGTTCGGTGATCGCGCTCACTTCCTCGCGCGCGGGCCGCTCCGGTAAGTTGGCGATGTCGATCAGGATCGGCTCCAAGCGGTCGAGCAATTCTTCCGCCGGTTCGTCGCAGCTGTTCGCCGCTTCGCGCCTGAGCACGATGTTCTGGTAGAGCAGTTTCTTCGAGCGCGAGCGCTCGTAGTCCAACCCGCGGCCACCGTTCGTCAGACGCGCATGCCTGAACGCGCGCAACAGCAGTTGGGCCTGCTCGGCGTGCCGCGCGGTGTTGAGCGGCGCGGGCGTCGCCGGCTCTCGCCCGTCTCGTGTCACGCCAGCGTCGGCCGCGCTGGCGCTCACAATAGTGTCTCGCCCGTCGAGAGCGGGCGTTTGATCCCGCGCCGCCCCATCCGCCAGTAACTGCTTCGCGTTTCTAACATCGGCCGGCGTCTTCCGCCGAAACGGTCTGGATGGCCTTCGCCGGCCCGAAGTCTCGTCATTAGCTGCTACGACATCTTTCGGTTGCCGAGCCATGTCGCCGCCGCCGGAGGATGTTGGCCCCTTCTCGATCTGCGCCGCGCCGCTCTGTCCGCCAACCGTCTCGGCCGGCCGGTCATTGGTCCCCGCGTCTTCGCGGCGCGTCGGCGCACCGGGTTGGTCCCCGCCCGCGGTCTGCTGCGCCGTTTCACGAGAGTTGAGGTAGACGAACATCCCGGCGACGAGTGCGACGAGGACGAGGGCCAGTGTCGCCGCGGCCGGGGCGAAGCGCGGGACGCCGAGGGCGGCGGCGGCCGTCAGGCGTTCGCGCCAGTTCGTTGCCGGACGAACGACGGCCGGTGCCGCGCTCGCCTTCGCGCCGAGGATCGCTTCGAGTGCCTGCCTTTGCGTGGCCGGGTCGAAGTCCGCGCGGTAGCCGGCGAGTTGATGGCGGAAGTACAGAAAATCTTCGCGCGCGTGCTGGCAGGCGGCGCAGGCGCGCAGGTGCGTCTCGGCCGCCGCGCGGGCCTCCCCCGCCGGCAGTTCGCCGTCAACCAGCAGCGAGATTTTTTCCGTCCAGTCGCAATTCATAAAAGCAACTCCGTCAAACTTCGGACGATCCATTCAGCCGGCGGCCCCCGTCAGCATCTTCTGAGCGCGGCCCCAACGCTCGCGCAGGGCGCCGCGGGCGCGGAACACGTCCACCTTGACCTTGCTCTCCGAGACGTTCAGCACGTGCGCGATCTCGCGATAGCTCATCCCTTCCTGCTCGCGCAGCAGCAGCGCCGCGCGTTGATCTTCGGGGAGCGATTTCAACATGTCTAAGACGATCCGCCGGCGTTCGTTCAACTCGTACTCGCGCTCGGGTGTCGTCGCCGCCGACCGGAGGTTAAAGGCCTCCACGACTTTGCCGAAGAGCCTGTGCCGCGTCTGCCCCTTGCTCAACTCGTTGAGGGCGAAGTTGCGCGCCACGCGGAAGAGCCAGAAGCGCGCTTCGCCCTCGGGCAAACTGCGGAGCCCCGTGTGGTGGAGACGCATGAAACTCTCCTGCGCGAGGTCTTCGGCCACGCTGCCACCGTCGCCGCCTCGCCCGCCGCCGCCACCAAGCAAGCATTCAAGGAACCGACACAGGCTCGGGTAATACTCTCTGAAGAACATCGCGAACTCTTCGTCTTCGCCCGTCATAGCCTCTGCTTCACTATCTCGAAAACAGTTGAGCGCCGGAAAAGTTACAGAAATATTTTCGCACTCTAACACCGCCGGCCGTAGCCG
>JBOGOY010000566.1:0-3787 GCA_050748185.1 Pyrinomonadaceae bacterium | reverse complement strand
CGGCTAGGCCGCTCAGACGACCTCGCGCGCGAGGGTGACGACCTTTTCCGCTGCGTCCTTCATCCCGTTGGCGACGGTGAAGTTGAGGCCCGATTCGGTGATCACGCGCTGCCCTTCCTCGACGTTGGTCCCTTCGAGGCGGACCACCACCGGCACCTCGATCCCGATCGACTTGGCCGCTTCGACCACGCCGCGTGCCACCATGTCGCAACGCACGATGCCCCCGAAGATGTTGATTAAGACCGCCCGCACGTTATCGTCCGCGAGCAGGATGCGGAAGGCCGCTTCGACTCGCTGCTGCGACGCGCCGCCGCCGACATCCAAAAAGTTGGCCGGCTCGCCCCCGGCCAACTTGATGATGTCCATCGTCGCCATCGCTAACCCAGCACCGTTGACCATGCAGGCGATGTTGCCGTCGAGCTTAATGTAATTGAGGTCGAACTTCGAGGCTTCGATTTCGGACGGCTCCTCCTCGTGTAGATCGCGCAACGCGAGGAAATCCTGATGACGGAACATCGCGTTGTCATCGAAATTCACTTTCGCGTCGAGCGCAATGAGGCGCTTGTCTTTAGTCAGCAGGAACGGGTTGATCTCCAACAGCGAAGCATCCATTTGCTCGTAGGCCGTGTAGAGGGCGAGCATGAACTTGGTCGCCTGCCCGATCAAATCGGCGGGCAGGCCCAACCCGAAGGCGAGTTTGCGTCCCTGAAAGGGACGGAAGCCGACGGCCGGATCGATCGTCTCTTTGAGGATTTTCTCGGGCGTGTGGGCCGCCACCTCTTCGATGTCCATGCCGCCCGCCGCCGACGCCATGAAGACCGGCCGCCCCGACTGCCGATCCAGCACGATGCCGAGGTAGAACTCCTTGTCGATCGGCAGTCCCTCTTCGATGTAGAGCGTGCGAACCTCTTGCCCCTCCGGGCCGGTCTGGTGCGTCTTCAACTTCATGCCGAGCATCTGGCGCGCGATACTCTTCGCCTCGTCCGCGCCCTTAGCGAGTTTGACGCCGCCGCCTTTGCCGCGCCCGCCGGCGTGAATCTGCGCCTTGACGACGGCCACCTCCGTGCCCAGTTCTTTCGCCGCGTGATACGCTTCATCCGGCGAACGCGCCACGATCCCGTTCGGCACCGGGACGCCGTACTTCTTTAGCAACTCTTTGCCTTGATACTCGTGAATCTTCATCTGTCAGACCTCGCGCGGTCAAAAGCGACGACCGCTTCCGTGTAAGTAAAATTCGGTGTGTGGAGCGCCGAGAGTGTAGCCCGAGGGAAAGGCAAAAGGCAAAAAGACGATGGAGGGAGAACCACCAACGTTGCTCAAAAGTGACGTGTGACAAGTGACAGGTGACAAGCAAAAACAGTGATCAGTGCTAGGTGACAGGTGACAGGTGACAAGTCAGAACTGTCTCCTGTCGCTTGTCACACGTTACCCGGTCACGGTTCACTTTCTGCTCCTGTCACCTGTCACCGTTTACCTAGTACTTTTTTTGTTCTTTTCTTTCGTGCTCTTCGTGGTTTAATTTCGTATCTGATTGGTCCCAAAACCGGCGCGTGCGGAGGGAGCTCATATTTCGCCGTTAAGTCTTACTGGTCCCGCTCCGCAGATGAGGAGATAACGTGTATGAGCGAGGTCGCGGTCACTTCCCTGTCGAACCTGCAAAACGAGGTGCGCTACGACGGCGGCGACGGCCACACTTTAATTACGGATGAGCCAACCAGCGTCGGCGGCGACGGGGCCGGCCCAGACCCTTACGCGCTGTTGCTGGGGGCGCTCGGCAGTTGCATCTCGATGACCTGCACCCTGTACGCGCGCCGCAAAGGCTGGCCCCTCGAACGCATCACGGTGCGCCTGCGTCAACGTCGCGTCCACCTTAAAGACTGCGGGGAGTGCGAAACCGCGGGCGGCGTCTTCGCCCACCGTATCGAACGCGTGGTCGAGTTCGAGGGCGATTTGACAGACGAACAGCTCTCGCGCCTGCGCGAGATCGCACACAAATGCCCGGTGCACCGCACGCTCACGTCCGAGATCGTGATCGTCGAAATGAGCGCGACACCGGCCTGAAACTCGCTCAACCACTCTTGCTCCCAAACGGCCAAGTGACGGACGATCCACCCCCAGCACGTTCAAACGACGACACCGACGCGCGGGCGAGATTCGACCCGCGCACGGCCGTCATCTGCGGGCTCTTCGCGCTGCTGTACGTCGCGGCACGCCTGTGGCGGCTGACCACGGAATGCTTGTGGTTCGACGAAATCTTCAGTGTCCATGCGGCGCGTCACCACGGGTGGGCGGACATGCTTGGGTTCGTCAAAGCCGATCTGGTCCACCCGCCGCTGTTCTACGTTCTCCTTAAATTGTGGCTCGCGCTCGGCGGCGAATCGCTCCTCTGGCTGCGACTGCTGCCGGCCCTCGCGGCTTGCGCCGCTGTCGTGCCGCTCCTCTCGCTCTGCCGCGAGTTGCGGCTGACGGCGGTTGAGACCAATCTCGCGCTCGCGCTCTGCGCGGTCAACGGCTACCTCATCCACTACGCGCAGACGGTGCGAATGTATAGCCTGCTGAACTTACTCGCGCTCTGTTCACTCTGGCTCTTCGCGCGACTCTGCCGGGTGGAAGATGACAGGCGCATGACTGCGACGGCACTTCTCTTCACCGTTAACCTGTTGCTGGTTTACACGCACTATTTCGGCTGGCTGATTGTCGGCGCGGAATTAGTGTTTCTGCTCGTCTGGCGTCGGCACGTGCTAACAGTCTTTGTGACGGCGCACGCCCTCGTGCTCCTGTGCTTTCTGCCGTGGGCCATCGCTGTCGCGCGAGAGGCCGCGGGCGGCGATGGCGACCCGAAACTGGCACAGAACATTGGCTGGGCGGCCCGGCCAGGTCTCTCCGCCCTTGCGCGTTTCTTCATCACACTCAACGAGCCGTTTTTCTTCCGCGAAGCTCTATACGCCGCGAGCGCCGGGCGCACCGCGTTGTGGAGCGCTTTTTATTTCGCCCTGTTCGGCGTTCCCATCCTGCTCTGGCTCGCTCGCTCAACATCGCGAAGGATAGGATCGGTCGACATAGAAGAAGAGAAGCGTAACGGGCGCTGGCTGGGGATGTTCGTCTTCATGTCCGTCGCCGGCGCATTCGTCCTCAGTCTCATCCTGCCACATTCCGTCTGGGGCGTTCGTCATCTCGTGTTCGTCGCCACGCCTTTCCTCATGCTCGTCGCCGTCGCCGTGATGCGCCTGCGCCCCAAGTGGCTGCGGACGGCGTTGCTATGCGTCTTCGCCGGGTGGGCCGTTATCGCTGCCGCCTCGCTCGCGCTGCGTCGAAATGCGCCCCACATCTGGTGCGCGTGGGATGAACTCGCTCCCCGACTCGCCCGCGCCGAATCTTCCCGAACCAGTGAGATCAAAATCTATGCCTTCGAGGATTTGACGGCCTATCACCTCTGGTTCGCGCTCGACACGCTGCGCGAGCAGCGCTTTCGCATCGTGACGATCAAGGACATCCCCGGACTGATTGAAGACCCGGCCTATTTCCTGCCGCGCCGCTTCGATGAGGTCAGCCGCGGCGACCCGGCCGCAGTCCAAGAAGAGCGGTTCTGGCTGGCTTACCGCGACGCTTCTTTCAACCCTGACAGACAGCCGCTCAAGACTTTCCTTGCCATGGGCTACCAAGCCGGCGCGCCGCTCAAGGTTGAGGCGCGCGGCCTCACAGCCTTCCTCGTCCCATTACAGAGGAAACCTTAGCAAACACACGGAATCGCTGACTGGAACATTGCGGCGGGCGCGGCGTCTAACCC
>JBOGOY010000565.1:0-3796 GCA_050748185.1 Pyrinomonadaceae bacterium | reverse complement strand
CCGTAGGCCCACGATCCGCCCACACGCTGCCGCCGCGCGACGTAGCGCGCCGCGCGCATCGCTTCACGTTTCAACGGCTCTTCGCCGGTCAACGCGCCTACCGTGGCAAGCGCTTCGGCCGCCAGCAGGCTCGCGTTGAAGACGCGCGTTTGGTCGAGCGGCGTGTAGCTGAAACAGAGTTCGTCGGCCGACTCTTCGCTGCGATTCAGATCGTTCAAGATGAAGTCGCACGCGCCCCGCGCCGCCCGTAAGTAGCGCTCGTCTCGGAAAGCCAGCCAGCCTTCCACGAGCGCGCGCACCGCGAAGGCCGTTGGCACCACGGTCGGCGTTCCGCGCGGCGCGAAAAAGGCGCGCCCCTGCCAATCGAAGTTGTAGCCCCAGCAGCCGGCCCCGCTTGGACTTGTCAGACGCGCCGCCAGTAAATCATCGAGCAGTCCGCGCGCTTCCCCTTCCGCCTCTTCGTGCTTCGACACGCGCCAGCGCGCCAGCCAACCGAGCGCGAATAGCGCCGTCCCCTTCGTGTTCCGCTCCGCGGGCACGAACGCGAGGCGGCGCAAGCTTACCGGCGAACGCTTAAAGGCTTGCGTCCATCCGAGACGCGCGACGCGCGACGCGCGCGCGAAGGGCAGCGCTTGAAAGACGCGACTGTTCAAAGCGTCAAACGGATCATGGCCCGCGTAGCCGCGTGTGCGACACCACGCGGCGAGGCGTTCAAAGGCGTGTGTCAGGTGTATGGTGGCAGGTATCTGTGTCATCGCCCGTCAAATAACGGCACGGCGCGGACGGGCGTGTGCGGGCGCGGTCAGGTTGAGGCTCTTAGCTTTCAACAACCGTGAGTGAAATTAGCCCCCGCGATGGTATTTATCACGAGGAATTACCGAGCAGGATTTGACTCGACTTTATCTAGTCGCCGGCCGAGGTGCGACTGATCGGCGCGGACCTTGATGACGTCCTGAGTCAGAATGTCGAACTTGCGTTCGACGCTCATCAGCCCATCCTTGACCTCAAGAATTTCAGCCAGCGCTCGCTCCCAGATTGGCTTGGTTTCAAGCGCACGGCGCTCCGCCTGCTCATCCAGCGAAGCGAGGCGCGCTTCGATTCCGTCCAGCCGAGCCTCAACCTGATCGAGCCTTCGCAGGCCCGATTCAATAGCTTCAAGACGGGCCAGCACGCGCTCTTCAAAGGAGCGCCCGTCAGTCAGATTTTGTGTCGCGTCTTCTTCGTTCATGCGGTCTCCTTAACAGCGAATGTTATCACGACTCTGAGACGGGCAGCGTATAGCCGCAACCGGGGAGGGCTCATCTCTCACTACTGTCTGCTCGTCACGGATTGCTCGATCCGCCGCGGCGTGTCAACGAAGCTCTCGTGCCAGAGTTCAAAGACCAGCAGGGTCCAGAGCAGCTTGCGGTGGTTGGCCGCGCCGCGTTCGTGCTCGTCCTGCAAACGCGCGACGTAGGCGGCGTCGAACAGGCCGTGGCGTTTGAGGCGTTCGGGCGAGAGCAGGTCGCGCGCGAGCGGCCGCAGACGCCCTTTAATTTTGAGCCACTCGGCGACCGGCACGCCGAAACCCTTTTTGCCGCGGCGGGTGACGAACCGGGGGACTAGCGGCGCGATTGCCTGCTTCAGAATGTACTTCGTATTCAACCCACGCAGCTTGTAACTCAGCGGCAAGGCGGCGGCGAACTCGACGACGCGGCGGTCGAGGAACGGCGCGCGCACTTCCAGAGAGACGGCCATGCTCGTCCGGTCAACTTTGGTGAGAATGTCTTCCGCCAGATAAAGCTTCGTGTCGAGATACTGCGACCGCTCGATTGCGTCCGTCGCGTCGCAGGTCTCGTACAGGGCGCGCGCCGCCGCGTACACATCCGCGCCGCCACCAGCGCGCTTCGCCTCCGCGGTCAACAACTGCTCTTGCTCTTCGGGCGTGAACGAGCCGAACCAGATGTGGTGGCGCGCTACCACGTCGGCGGTCTGCCGCATCCCTTCGACGAAGCGGCGGGCCTTGAAGTCGAAAGAGATGTTCTTGGTCTTGACGGGCAGCAGGCGCGTCGCCGGCTCGACGAGCAGACGCTGCACAAAGCGCGGCACGCGCCCGTAGAGTCGCGCGAGTTTGTGGGCCTGATACATCTGGTAGCCGGCAAACAATTCGTCGCCGCCATCGCCGCCAAGCGCGACCGTCACGTGCTGGCGCGTAAAGCGCGACAGCAGATAAGTCGAAACGACCGACGGGTCGCTCAAAGGCTCGTCGAGCCACGCGCCGATGTCGGTCACGAGGTCGGCCGCGAGGCTGGCGCTCAAACGTTCTTCGTGATGGTCTGTGCCGAGAAAGTCCGCAACGCCGCGCGCGTAACGAGACTCGTCGAACGACTTTTCCGCAAAAGAGATCGAGAAGGTCTTGACCGTGCCGGGCGAGGCTTTGACGGCCATCGCCGCCACCGCCGAAGAGTCCACGCCGCCCGACAGCAGCACGCCGAGCGGCACGTCCGATACCAGACGCATCCGCACCGCGTCGGCCAGCAACTCGCGCAACTGTCCGGCCGCCGCTTGTTCGTCCGGCATGGGGTCCAGTTTGCGGTAACTCAGATTCCAGTAGGGGCACACTTCGACGCGCCCGTGTTCGAGCGTCAGCGCGTGCGCCGCCGGGAGTTTCTGGATGCCCTCGTAGATCGAGAGCGGCGCGGGCACGTAGTCGAATGAAAGATACTGCCTAAGCGCCTCGACGTTCAGGCGCGTCTCGACCGAAGGGTGCGCCAACAACACCTTCGGCTCGGAAGCGAACAGCAACTGATTCTTGAAGATGCCCCAGTAGAGCGGCTTTTCGCCGAGCGGATCGCGCGCGAGGAAGAGCCTGCGCCGCCGCGCGTCCCACAAAGCAAAGGCGAACATCCCGTTCAGGTGTTCGAGCATCCCCGTGCCGTACTCTTCGTACAGGTGCGGCAACACTTCCGTGTCCGACTGGCTGCGGAACCGATGGCCTTTGCGCTCCAGTTCAGCGCGTAAGATTTGGTAGTTGTAAATCTCGCCGTTTAAGACGACCGACACCTGCCGGTCTTCGCTGTAGGCCGGCTGGTCGCCCGTCTGAAGATCGATGATCGCCAGCCGCCGCATCCCCAGCGCAACGCCCTGTGCCGTCATCAACCCTTCGGAATCAGGCCCGCGGTGCGTCATCCGCCCGCACATCGAGCGCAGCAACTCCGCCGCGCCGTCGGGCGGCGGCATGCGCGCGTCGAGGTATGCCCATCCGGTAATTCCGCACATAACGAGTTACAGAGATTTTAACCACAGAGGACGCGGAGGACACAGAGGTTGCTAATCATTGATCATGCGTTTGATGCCGTCTCTGAAGATGCAGAGCGTGGAAGTTGATCAATAGGCCGACTCGCTTGCCGCTCAGTTTGAGGTATGACAACAGTTGCGCCTTGTGAACCGGCGCAAACGATTCGACCGCCTTCAATTCAACGACGACAGCGTTCTCAACCAGCGAATCAAGCCTATAGCCGGCCTCCACTTCTATCCCGTCATAGATGACAGGCAACGGTACTTCACATGCTACCGTCAATCCGCGCTTGCGTAGCTCGTGCGTCAAGCAGACCGCATACGCTTTCTCCAGCAGCCCCGGCCCGAGGACTGTATGGACCCGCATCGCGGAGTCCACCACCGCGCCGCCGACCTCATTCAGTTCCATCCTCTGAGTCCTCCGTGTCCTCTGGTGGTGAAATCAGTCTTTGCCGAAGCCTACACGCTCGCGCACCGCATAGATCGCTTTCGACTGTGACTCGTGGTAAGTCCGCACCAG
>JBOGOY010000564.1:0-3798 GCA_050748185.1 Pyrinomonadaceae bacterium | reverse complement strand
GGCGCCGGATTTCGAGGTCTGGGACGCGACGGGGCAGACGACGGTGCGGTTGTCGGAGCTGCGGGGGCGGCCGGTCGTCCTCGTCTTCTACCGTGGCTACTGGTGACCCTACTGCGCTCGGCAGTTGGCCGAGTTGCGCACGCTCCTCAAATCTGACGAACAGGCGGCGCTCTATGCCGTCAGCGTCGATCCGGGCGACAAGAGCCGCGAGTTAAAGCGCAAGATCGCGTCGGACGGCAAAGGCGCGGTCGCCTTTCCGATCCTGTCGGACGCGAAGCGCGAGGTGATTGAAGCTTATGGCATTCGCGAGCGCGCTTACGACGGCCAGTCTTACGGCGGCATCAACCTCGAAGGCATCCCGCAGCCGTCCGTCTTCGTCATCGACAAGGACGGCCGCGTCGTGTGGGCCAACGTCGAACCCGATTACAAAAAGCGCCCGACGAACGCCGAGATCCGCTCCGCGCTGGATGCGTTGAAGAAGTAGCTCAACGTATGTTGCCACTCATCTGCGTCGTCATTTTCGCGGCGAGTTTGATCGAGGCAAAGGCATAGGGTAGTGTCTCAATTGAGTGAGACGGAACGGAGGATGAGCCGCAGAGGACTGCTTTCCTACTGTCACTTGTCACTCGTCACTGTTTCTTCCCGGTACTCTTTGTTGACAGCCGGCCCGCCCTTCGGGTTAACATGGGCGCGCCGAAAGTTTCAGAACTGAATCGTTGATGACGCACTTTTACACATCGCCGAAACTCCTCCTTACGTAGCCGCTTCGGGGCGGCGCGCTTCCACTTTTGGCGCGCACTACTCCCCCCGCGGCGGCTGTCACACTCCACACGCGACAACAAAGTTAACTGAATGCGCCGGTCGGGCGCGTGGGCTTCAAGTCTCAACCCGCGGCCCGTGCGTGACCGGATCGCTGTCGGAAGTGTATGTTTGAGGAAAAGGTTGAAGAGTCATGGACGAAAAATATTTCCCGGAAAAAATCGAAGACAAGTGGCAGCGCCGCTGGGCCGAGTCGGGAGCGTTCGAGGTCGCGGAGGATGCGTCGCGGCCGAAGTTTTACTGTCTGGAGATGCTGCCGTACCCGTCGGGCTTTCTGCACATGGGGCACGTCCGCAACTACTCGATCGGCGACGCGCTCGCGTGGTTTAAGCGGCTGCAAGGCTACAACGTTATCCACCCGATCGGGTGGGACAGCTTCGGCCAGCCGGCCGAGCAGGCCGCGATCAAGCGCGGCGTGGTGCCGCTCGAATGGACCGAGCAGAACATCGCGCACATGCGCGAGCAGTTCCAGCGCATCGGCCTCAGCTACGACTGGCGGCGCGAGATCGCGGCGCACCGGCCCGATTACTACAAGTGGGACCAGTGGTTCTTTCTGCGAATGCTGGAGCGCGGCCTGATCTACCGCAAGAACTCGCCGGTCAACTGGTGCCCGAAAGAAGAGACCGTCCTCTCGAACGAGCAGTCGTCGGGCGGCGTCTGCTGGCGCTGCGGCGCGCCGGTCGAGAAACGCGACTTGGAGCAGTGGTTCGTTCGCACGACCGACTATGCCGAAGCGTTGCTCACGGACATGGCGGAGCTTGAGGCGGGATGGCCCGAGCGCGTGCTGACGATGCAACGCAACTGGATCGGGCGCAGCGCGGGAGCCTACGTGGATTTTCAGATCAAGGACACGGACGAGAAAGTCCGCGTCTTCACCACGCGCATCGACACCATCTACGGCGCGACGGCCGTCGTCGTGGCGGCGGAGCATCCCGTGCTCGCGCGGATGGAAGAGTCGGCGCTGAAAGACGACGTGATGCGTTTCGTCGAGCGCGTAAGACAGCAGCGCGCCGCCGCCGCCGCGCCGGGCGAGGAGGAAGAAAAGGAAGGGGTCAACACCGGCCTGTTGGCCTTGAACCCATTCGGCGGCGAGCAGATTCCGGTATGGGTGGCAAACTACGTCTTGATGGAATACGGGACCGGCGCGGTGATGGCCGTCCCCGCCCACGACGAGCGCGACTTCGAGTTCGCGCAGAAGTATTCGCTGCCGATCCGCCGCGTCATCGAGCGCATCTCGCACGAGCAGGAGCAGATCGAGCACGACCCGCTCTCGGAGGACCAATCGGCCGCAATGCCCCACGCCTTCACCGACTACGGCCTCCTCGTCAACTCCGCCGAGTGGAGCGGCAAACTCTCCGAGGACGCCGTGCGCGAGATGGCCGAGCACGCCGAGCAGAACGGGTTCGGCGAGCCGAAGACGGTGTACCGCCTGCGCGATTGGGGCATCTCGCGGCAGCGCTTCTGGGGCGCGCCGATCCCCATCGTGTATTGCGACCGGTGCGGCACGGTGCCGGTGCCGGAGAAAGACCTGCCGGTCGTGCTGCCCGAGCGTGCGGAATTTACCGGCGCGGGCCAATCGCCGCTGGCGGGCGTCGCGGAGTTCGTCAACACGGCCTGCCCGAAATGCGGCGGCGCGGCGCGGCGCGAGACCGACACGATGGACACGTTCGTGGATTCGTCGTGGTACTTCTTCCGCTATTGCGACCCGACAAACGACGCCGCACCATTCGACAAAGAGAAGATCGCCTACTGGACCCCTGTGGACCAGTATATCGGCGGCATCGAGCACGCCGTCATGCACCTGCTCTACACGCGCTTCTGGACCAAGATGATGCGCGACATCGGCCTCGTCAAATTTAAGGAGCCGGTGAAGAAGCTGATGACGCAGGGCATGGTCGTGGCCGAGACTTTCTACCGCGAGGAAGGCGAACGCAAAGTCTATTTCAACCCGGCCGAGGTCGAAGTCGAGCGCGACGACAAGGGGCGTGTCGCCCGCGCGCGGCTCGCGAGCGACGGCCGGCCGGTCTCCGTCGGGCCGTTCGAGAAGATGTCGAAGTCCACCAACAACGGCGTGGACCCGGACGAAATGATCCCGGCCTACGGCGCGGACTCGGTGCGGCTGTTCTCGCTGTTCGCGGCCCCGGTAGAAAATGACCTGCGCTGGCAGGAGGCGGGCATCGAGGGCGCTCTCCGCTTTTTGCGGCGCGTCTATGGTTACGTCTGGCGCTGGCGCGACGCATTGAAAGACGCGCCGGCCGACGCCCCCGCCGCAGGGGACCAACCTTCAGACGCCGCGCGCTCTCTGCGGCGCAAGACGCATCAGACGATTGCGCGCGTCACGGCCGACTTTGAGGAGATGCATTACAACACGGGCATCGCCGCAATGATGGAACTGTCGAACGAGTTGCAGGATTCGGGCCTAGCGCCGGAGGCAGCGACGGCCGCCGACAGGTTCGCGGTGCGCGAGGCGTTGGAGGCCATGATCTTGATGCTCGCGCCGTTCACGCCGCACATTGCCGAGGAGATGTGGGAGGGGTTAGGTCACGCGGGCGGCCTCTTGGGCGGCGGCGCGCGTTGGCCGCGGTTCGACACGGAACTGGCGAAGAAAGAGTCGCTGGAGATTCCGGTGCAGGTGAACGGCAAACTCCGCTCGCGCGTCACGGCCTCGCCCGACGCTTCGGAAGAAGAGTTGCGCGCCGCCGCGCTCGCCGACGAGCGGGTGCGCGCGTTCACCGACGGCCGCGAGATCGCGAAAGTGATCGTCGTGCCAAAGCGGCTGGTCAACATCGTCGTGCGTTGAAAGCGTGGCATGAAGCCTAACCGCAAAGCGCGCGAAGGTAGGCCGCTGTCCCGTGACAACTGAAAGCAACTCAGGGATGGCGATCGTTGGCGGCTCCGGCCGCCTGATGTGCGGTGAGGCTCGGCCTCACCGGCAGCGCCAACTTCTTAATCGGGGCTACGCCCCGGCGCCGGGGCGTA
>JBOGOY010000563.1:0-3799 GCA_050748185.1 Pyrinomonadaceae bacterium | reverse complement strand
GTAGCGAGCGGGTCCATCGCTTCCCACCCGCTCGCTACCGCTCGCGGTTCTAACCTGCGGCCATGCTCCTCGGTAGCTTAATGTGTTCCGCATAAGTGGCCTGTTTCAGCGATTGTCAACTGACGAAGCGAGCGCGGCGTGCGTCTGTTGATCCAACCGGTAGAGCCGAACCGCTGGCACTTCGCCGGCGGCGACTTCCGCAACCGGCCGGGCGACGCTCTCCAACTTGCGGACGAAGAGGTCATTGCTGAAATAGCGTCGCCCGCGAGCGACGACGACGAAGTCGTTGGGAACGAGTGCGCGGCGCGCCGCCGGATCGGAAAGTGAGACTGAGATGAGATCGTCGCGGCCGGCGAGCCGCGCGTAATGGGTCAGCAGTCCCGGCGTCTCGCTGAACACCGTCGCGCCCGGCGTCGCGAGGCGGGCAATGGCCTGCGCGGTTTCGCGCACGCTCCCGTCGTAAAATTCGTCGTGCGGGAAATAGTCGCCGGCCCGCGCCGGCCCGCCCCCGAGGAAGTTGGTGTAGAGACGATAGTGCGGGGCGGAGCCCAACGCGGCGTAGGCCGAAGAGATAATCAACGCGCCGACGAGGCAGGCTTGCGCGTAGCCGCTGAACGCGCTTTTTCTGGCAGCCTGCGCGCCGTCCTGCGCGATGCCGGCCACCCACTCGCCGATGAAAGTAATGCCAATGGCGGCCGTGATGTGCACGACCGGCAGGCCGAGCGTGAAATAGCGCAGGAACTTGCCGCCGAGCAGCGTGAACGGGAAGAACCAGTAGAACATCCAGAAGAGGACGAAGTAGCGGCCGTCGCCGAGCCGCCGCCTGAACAGCAACGGCAGTCCGAGCGCGAACGCGGCCAAGACGGCCGGCGGCAGCTTGAAGGCCATGAAGGCGTAATAGAAATACCACGGCGAGCCCTTCAGCCAGAGCGTCATCTGGTTGCGGTAGAGTTGGCCCATGAACTCGTAGCTGTCGTGGCCGATCCGCCGCTCGCCCGCGAAAATTCTCATCTCGTGCCACGTCGCCGGCATCAGGATCGTCAGGTTGCAGGCGACGAACGCCGCGCCCATGACACCGAAAAAGATGAGCCACTTCCTTTTGCCGACGCGCCAGCGCGTCCGCGGGATGCTCTGAAAAATGTGGTAATAGGAGACGCTGACGGCGAGCAGATGCGGCAGGTACTTCGAGGCCAGCATCGCCCCGAAGGCGGCCGCGGTGGCCCAGAAGTAAGGCTCGGGCCGACCCCGGCCCAGTTCGGCGACGCGCTGCCCGCGCAGCCAGAAGACGTTGGCAAGTAGGAAGAAGAAAAGGAGAAACGTGTCTTCCTTCGCGATGCGGTTGAACCCGACGGCCTGCGGATCGACGGCCCACAGCGTGGCGGCAATGAGTCCGGTGACGGGGCCGAAAAGCTCCGCGACGACGAGGAAGATGAGCAGCGAGGTGAGCGCCCCGAAGATGATGGCGGGCAGCCGGAGCGCCGTCTCGGGCGCGACCGTCAGTGTCGGGCTTGACTGTGCAACGCCGGTCGCATTCCAGCGCTGCGCCACCACCACGCTGCCAGTCAGCAGCGCCTTCATCAACATCGGGTGTTCGCCATTGGTCGAGGTCAGCCCGCGCCGGCGGTAGTCTTCGACCGCGTGCAGCTTGTTCAACTCGTCTTCGCTCAATCCCTCCGCGCTCAGGCGGTAGGCGCGAAAGCCGAACCCAAGTGAGATGATCAGGACAAGGGTTGAAACGATGACAGTGCGGCTCAGAGCGCGCGACCGGGGCGCGGAAAATAATTCGGGCGTGATGCCGGCGGTCACGGCTGTGGCAGCGGAGACGGACAAAACTTCTGTGTAACTCCCCTCTGAAAATAAGAAAGCGCCACACACGGGCGGCGCGTCAACGCTCGTAAAGCTGGAAAGACTAACCGCGCCGGGGCGCTCTGTCAAAACCGAGACCGCGCCGCCTTCGCACCTTTGGCGGCCGGATGGTTTTAACAACGCTTGGCCCGCGCCTGTCCGTCATCTGTGTCACTTCGAGGATCGCCACACGCCTGCTGAGTCGAACGCTCAGCGCGACTGGTTGGCGTTACTCCCCCCTCCGCGCGCATCCTTCGCGTTGGCGTTGCTGTTGGCGTTACCGGCCGCCGTCATTGCTGTTGTGCCGGTGTCGGCCGGTTCCGGGGGCTTCCAGCCGGCGCGCTGAAGTATGGCGACGGCGTAACGAATCGGCACCGCGAAGTTGGCGTCGCTCAATTCGGTAAAGACGGCGAAGTTGACGCCGATGACGCGGCCCGATTGGCCGAATAAAGGCGCGCCCGAGCCGCCCTCGGCCGTCCTTGCGTCGTACACGAGGCGGCGGCTTTCGATGCCGGTGATGTGGCCCTGCGTCGTCAAAGGCTTGATCAGGTTGCGCTGGGAGAGGTGGCCGATCAGCACGTCGAGCGACGAGCCGAAACGTTGCTTGATGCCGTTGGCGTCGTCTTCCGGGAGCGAGGCGAGGATGCGGTCGGGGCCGGAAGGAAAGCCCATCAGGACGACCCGCTGGCCGACCGCGACGGCGTCCGTGTTGTCGTCAATCGGAAGCACGGGGACGCCTTCGGGAAGCTGTTGCACTTCGAGCGAGCAGACGGCCAGATCGTCCTGCCGCGAAGAATTCTTCAGGCGCAGCGGGAGCGGCTGGCGCAAACCGGGAAAATAGGCGAGCAGTTTAGAGATGCGCGGCTGGCCGCTGACGGTGCTGCTGTAAATCAGCGAGCGTTCGTCAGCCACCCACGGATCGGCGGCGACGTGCCGGTTGGTCAAGACATAGCCGCCCCCGACGTGAAAGCCCGTGCCGACGTAAGGGAACTCGGCGATCGGCCCACGCCCCTCGGGCGTCAAAAGCGGCGTCTGCGCGGCCGCCGCCACCGCGTCGCCGGATATTAATTCTTCGGGGACGCTCTGCCCTTCCGGGTAGCGGAGCGGGCGGCCCGTCCCTCTCTCGACGAAGATGTAAGTGCCGGAGATGAGACAGACGCCGCTGCCGTATTCGCTCCACACTTTCGGTGCGAGCGAGAGGCTGTAGATGATTCCCTGATTCGTCTCGTCAACCTGCTTGAACTGCTCCTGCGAGGCGAGCACTTGGTTGTTGATTTGTGCGATCTGTTGGTTGGCGGCTTCGAGTTGGCGGCGGCTCTGCTTGAGTTCCTTGAAGACGGAGAAACCGATGTAGAGCGTACCGCCGACGAGGGCGAGCGCGATGAACAGGGTGGCGAGCTTGGTGCTCGGGTTGATCTCGCGAATCAGTTCGCGGGTGAACTCGCGCAGAAAAACTTTGGCGTCGTCGCGGCGGGCGGTGGCGGCGGCCTCGATCGCGGCCTGTTCGATGAAGGGGGCGACCAGCAGGTTTTGCCGCGGCTTCGGGACGACGGCCTGCGGGGCTTCGCCGGCGAGCGGGAAGAATTGCAGCTCGAGATCGCGCTGGCCGACGCGGACCTTGTCGCCGTCTTCGATCGGCGCGCCCGCCGTCAGCGGAGCCCCGTTATGCGTCAGGCCCAATTCCGTGTCGAAACGGGTGACAAGGTAGTGGCCGTTAGTGCGTGCCAGTTCGAGCACGATGTCGTTGGCGTCAGGCAGTAACTCGCCGCGAAAGCACAGATCGCAGCCGGCCCCCCGGCCGATGCGGATGCGCTCAAGCGTGAGGACTTCGGTGTGCCGCTCCTCCCCTGCCTCGACGTGAATGACTAAACCACTGGCCATAATGAAAGGGTGCCGGGTGTCAGGGGCCGGGGGGTTGGTGTCCGTTAAAGACGGCTTTATTTCTGTATTGAAC
>JBOGOY010000562.1:0-3799 GCA_050748185.1 Pyrinomonadaceae bacterium | reverse complement strand
GGATCTGTTCGCGGTGTAAGGCGTCGGGGTAGCCCGCGCCGTTCCACCACTCATGATGCCACCGGACCAACAGTTGCGAGCCGCGCCCGGCCCCGAGCCGAGTCAACTCCTGCTCGCCGATGACCGAGTGGCGAGCCAGATCGAGCCGCTCCTCTTCGTTGAGCGGTCCGCTGCGCTGGATGTAGTCGCGCCCCATCGCCATCTCGCCGAGGTCGTGGCCGAGCGCCGCGATCCGCAGCGTCGTGCGATCAGACTGTCCGAGCCCGAATCCCCGCGCCAATTCGTCGGCCAACTCGGCCACACGCTCGGCGTGCGGGTGTCGGTAGCCCTCAAACTCGTCCGCCGCCTTCGCCAGTAGCCCGATCGCTTCCAGCACGGCCCTCTCGTCTTTCGATAGTTGCGCTTGCATCTGGAAAAGCAGTGACAGGTGACAAGTGACCGAGTGACAGGATGAAGACAGGATTTCTCCTGTCACTCGGTCACTCGTCACTTGTCACTTGTCACTCCTCTTATCTCCTCTCCCTCAGTCTGCCGAGCATGGCGCGCGCGGCGGTGGATTGTGGATCGGCCGCGAGCGCGCGCTCAAGCTCCGCCTCGGCGCGGCGCAGGTGGCCGAGCGCTTGGTACAACTCAGCGAGCATCACGCGGTAAGAGGCGTTCTGGCCGTCGAGCATCACGGCGGCGCGCAACTCCGACTCGGCCTGCCTGCGGGTGTGCGGATCGCGCGCGAGCGCGTGGCCGTAGTGCGCGTGATAGCGCGCCTCTTTGGGTCGCAACTGGACCGCCTGCGCCAACAGCGAGGCGGCTACGGCGTGCCGGCCGCCCTCCGCCGCGGTCAGTCCCTGCCGAAAGAAGTTCTCCGCGCTCTCGGCGTCCATCGCCGGGCCGCCGGGGTGCGCTTCCCTCACCACCGGGGCCGCGGAAGGCGTCGGGCCATGCGTGCCTGCCATTCCTGCTCCCGCGCCAGAGAGCGTCCGGTCGTAAGCGGCGCGCGTCTGATCTTCCTTCAGAGTCTCGTAGGCTTGAGCGAGGCGACCGAACGCCTGCTCGACGCGCGCCCGCGTCTGCTCGTCTGCCTTACGCATGAACCGATCCGGGTGGAAGCGCTTAGCGAACGCATAGTAAGCGCGCTTGATCTCGCCCAGCCCCGCGTCCGGCTCGACGCGGAACATTTCATAATAAGTCGGCGAGGCCGCGAGCGTCAGCAGCGCATCAATCTCGGCCCGCGGATCGTCTTCGGTTCCCGCCTCGCCCCAAAGCCCGACCTTCTCGGTGGCGGGCGGGGCGGAAGGCACAATATCAATTGTTGACGGGGTTATAGCCGGGGCTGCCTCAACGCGCGGGGGGGGGGCGTTCGTCAGCACGCGGGGCCACGCCGCGCGTTCGAGCAGCCCGGCGAGGGCGAGAGCATAGACGTGTTGCCGCGTCTGCGCCTCGGGCAGGCCGCTAACGGCGCAGAGTTCGCCGAGGCGCAAAGGCAATACCACACGCGACAGCACGAAAGCTTCGGCCGGCAACAACTTCAGTTGCTCGCCCTGCACGGGTGCGGGCCTGATGATCTCCTCATCATCGACCATTCGTGCGGACGCCAACTCAGGGGCGAATCGACGAGCGCTTTCCAGAAACATCGGGCGCAACTCGATTCGCGCGTGCGCCGACTCCGTGGGCCGCGCGCGCGGATCGAAAGACCATTCGCCGTCTGCCCAGAGCAGCAGCGTCCGCAGCGCGTCCCCGGCCTGTCGGGCCGTAAAATCGTCTAATTCCTGCCGCGTGCAGACGCCCGCCGACAGCAGCGCCGCACCTGCCTCCGCGTCCGGCATCGCGTCGGTCACGATCACATCGAGCACCTCCGCGCGCAACGCGCGCCAACGGCGCAACGATTCAACCAGCCGGTGCTGGCGCAGGTTGGTAACAGCATGTACCGTCGCGCCGTCCCGCGCATAGACGACGGCCCTCGCACGATCACGCGCGAGGCGCAACGCGCCCGACACCTTGTCGGAGACAATTTCCCTGAGGATTTCGGCCAGTGGGATTTCGCCCAGTCGGTTGCTCATTGGGGCAGTAGTAGGTGCGCTCAGGACTCAAAAGCGAATTCATCTTAACTCAGCGGCGCGGGAACGGGAAAGTTAGTAAGCGGTGAGCCGTCAGTGGATGAATTGGCGAGCCTGAGTCAGAGCGGTTATTCACGTGACGCGCGAAAGCGCGCCGAAGAGCGTCTCCGCGGCTCAAAGCTTGACTGCGCGACGTGAGTCAGATGCGGCCCCCGTGCTCACGCCCATTGCTTCCTGCTTACCGCTCACTGCTCACACCTCTGCGTTGACACTGAGGTGAAGCGCACTCTATATTGCCGTCAAATTACTCCGTGAAACATTAGGCCGTGAGCGAACTCCCTCGACAGCGGGTGGGTTTGGTTCGGGCATGGGCGTCGAGGGTTATGAACAACAACAGGGCCGCATCCAGCGCTCGGCCGTCGTCGAGTGCCGCCGGGCACTTCGAGCCGGCGCTCGCCCAACTCGATCAGGAAATCTTCGAGCTGATCTCGGCACAAGTCTTCACGCCGGGCGAGTTGGCGACCGAGTCCGCGGTCTGTCGCGCTTTCTCCGACATCCTGCAACGTCGCTGGGATCTGTGCTGCCTGCTGACTTACCTGTATGCGGGCGGGGCGGACGGGCACACTCTGCGCTCGAGCGCGACGCGCGTGCGCGAAGGGCTGGACGTGACGAAGGTTCAGCGCGTCGGCGACTGGCTGGCCGGGCGGGCGGCCGTCGAGGGGCGCGAACAGCAGTCGCACCTCGGCGACGTTGGTATATCCCTTCAGCCGGGGGAATCGGCGGACGAATCTCAACGCCTGTTAACGGAGGCCGGCGTGAGGGCCGGGGTCGCGGTCCCGGTTCGCGTGCGCGGCGTCCTCGTCGGCGCGGTGGTCGCGCTGGCAACAGAGCCGGAACGCCTGCGCGAGGCTCTGCCGGGCGTGCGCTTCATCGCCGCGCCGATCCTGATCGCGCTCGGCAACGCGCGCCGAGCGGTCGCGCTGAAGGAACAGCGGCAGCGCATCGAGCACCTCGTCGAAGAGTTGCAACGGCGCAGCGACGAACTGGAAGAGGCCAACCGCGAACTGCGCCGCGTCAACCGCTACCGCTCGCTCTTCCTCGCCCGCATGTCGCACGAACTACGCACGCCGCTCACCTCAATGCTCGGCTTCGCCGAGATCATGTTAGAGCACGAGGCTCTGAGCCCGGCGCAACATCGCTTTTGCGAAAAGATTCAATCCTCGGGGCTCCAACTTCAGGCGAGCCTCAACCAACTCGTCGATCTCTCGCGGCTAGAGGCGGGGCGGACGGAACTGTTCCTGCACGAGTTTTCGGCGCGCGAGATGCTGCGCGAATCGTGCGCGGCGGTCGGCCGGCTGGCGCAGAAGCAGGGCATCGAGCTCGAGTGCGTAACGGCGCCGGAATGCGGCACCATCGTCTCGGACGAGGGCAAGCTGCGGCAGGTGATGTACAACTTCCTCTCCCACGCCATCGTTCGCAGCCCGGCCGGCGGCCGTGTCTCGGTCCTGATGGCGAAAGACGCCGCGCGCGAGCGGTACACCGTGGACATCTCTGACGACGGCGAGCCGCTCTCGAACCCGGCCCACATCTTCGATCCGGTGGACATCGATGCGCCCAGCGAGACGGGGACCAACATGAACGAACTGGGCCTCGTCATCGCGCACCGCCTTGTCGGCGCGCTCGGCGGCACGGTCGCGCTCGAAGCGCGCCGGCCGCGCGGCCTCGTCGTGCGCCTCGAACTGCCCACC
>JBOGOY010000561.1:0-3803 GCA_050748185.1 Pyrinomonadaceae bacterium | reverse complement strand
GTCCTGCGCCGCCTCGTCGCGCTGCGGCGCGATCCGTCACTCGCCGCCGAATTCGGCGACGTGGCGAGCAGCGCGGCGCGCGCTTACGCCACGCAGGCCGAAGCGATCTGGACGCGGCTCTACGTCTACGATGGCGTGCTCCACATCAATGGCGACCGCTTCCGCTTTACCGCCGAGGCGCGTTCGGCGACCAAGCTCTCGGCCACGCTCGCGCAACTACTGGGGTCGCTCTTCGCGCGCCGCTACCCGCAGCACCCGATCTTCAACGCCCCGCTCGGCGAGGACGCCGCCGCGCGTCTCGTCGGCCACCTGTTAAGCGGCAGCGCGGTCGGCGCGGACGCCGGCGGCACGGACGTGCAGACGCTGGCGCGCCTCTACGCCGCGCCCCTCGGCCTCGCCGCCCGTCGCAGCGACGGCTACACACTCGAAGTCGGTGAAGACGCGCTGAAGTACCCTTGGGTCAAGCAGGCGCTCGCGCGCGTCGAGGAGGCCAAAGGCGAACTGGTCCCCCTCGCGGCGGTGCGCCGGGTGCTGAGGGGCGAGCCGTTTGGCCTGCTGCGCGAGTCGCAGCATCTGGTTATTGCTGTCCTCGTCGCGCAGCGGCGGATCGAGTTGATCACTGTGGCGGGCGAGGGTCTCAACCGGCGCACGCTGCACAGCCACATCGACTGGGGGGCGGTGCGGGGCGCGCGCCTCGCCGTCTCGTCGCTTTACGACGCCGAACGTCTGACATCGTGGGCGCGTCTGCTGACGGGGCGTGACGGTCTCGTTTCGATCACGACGCCGGAAGGTCATGACGGCGCACGCGCGGCGCTCGTCGAATGGTTCGAGGTCTGGCGCGCGCGGGCGGTGCTGGAAAAGTTTCTGTCGGCCCCTGACGCGGGACTGACGACGCGCGCGTGGGAACTTGCGGCGGCGGTTCGCCACACCTTCGGCACCGTCGCCGAGGCGGCCGAGGCCGCGCTGGCCGACGACATCTCGCTCGAAGAGGCGCTCCAACGCATGGCCGATGCGTTTGCCGACTCGCCCGAACAGTTCGCGCTCGGCTACGCGCAGTTTGAGGAATTGGAGGCCTACACCGACGCCCTCGCGGAACGTGAACACGCCCGCGCATACCTGACCGCCGCCGACCCGACCGGCGTCGAAGAGATCGAGAGCGCGCGGCGTGAGTTGCTGCGGCTGTCGGAAGACGTGCACGCGCTGTTCGACGCCGCGCCGCGTGAGCGCTTCGCGCGGCTCTGGCAGGCCTTCCACGATCGCTACGCGGCGTACTACGCCGAAGCGCACGAGCGCGCCGTCGCCCTTGATGTCAACACCGGCGACGGCGGTGTCTTCGACGACCTGACGCGAGGGGACCAATGGCGGGAGTTCGAGGCTCTCTCGCAACTGCCGTTCGTCAGCCGCGCCCCGTGGGAAGAGGCCATGTCCTTGCTGACCGGGGCGCGCGGCGCGGCGCGCTGTCGGCTTCCGGTCAGGCAACTCCTCGCCGAGCAACCGCGGTGCGCCTGCTCCTTCAGCCTCAACCGGGCCGCCGCGGAGTCGCCCGCGGAGGTGGCTGCCTACCTTGAAGAACTCTCCGCCCGCGGCCGTGAGACGGCGCGCCGCACGCTCGCCTTCTACCACTCGCACCTCGCGCGCACACTCGAGTTGCTGGCGCGTGAAGCGCCGGATTCGGCCGACGCCGAGGCGCGCGCCCAACGTCTCGCCGAGTCGTTCGCCAAGAATCAGAACCCCTCTCATTTCACACACGCTGATACGCGCTTAATCGCTCGTGTGCTGGAGCAGCACCCCGCGCCGCAGCCGCTCCGCGTGCCCGCGCCGTTCGGCGGCTACGGCCTGATGACGCGCGACGAACTGGCCGGACTGCTCGGGCAATGGCTCGAAGAACTGCCGGCCAATCCCATACTGGTCGAGTTGCTCGAACCAAGCCGGAGCGAGGCGGCGTGAAGCGGGATGGGGAGAGCGTGGGAAAGGGCGACGGGGTGAAAGAGCAAAGTGGTAAAAGGGCGAGGGGGCGAAGCGGTGAAGGGCAGAGCAGGAAAGAAAATAAGCCGCGCGCTCTCAACGACCGGTCTCCCCGTCTCCCCATCTCATCCCTTCGTCGCTATCGTCGGCGCGGGGCGGCTCGGCGGCGCATTGGCCCGCGCTCTGGATTCAGCCGGCTACCGAATCACCGCGCTCGTCGCGCGGCGACCGGCCCGCGCCCGGCAGGTCGCGCGCCTCTGTCCCAACTCCACACCGCTCGCGCTCGCGGCCTCTCAACTCGAACGCCTGCCCGCGCACACGGATCTTTTGCTCATCGCGACCCCCGACGCACAGCTCGCCGAGACCGCCTCGCGCCTCGCCGCCTCGCTCACGGCGCAGGCGGCGGCCGGGCCACAACAGCAGCAGCATCAGGGGACCAAGCGCAAGCCGCCGGGGCGGCGCGTCGCCCTGCACGCGAGCGGCGCGCTTCCCTCGGGCGTATTGGACCCTTTGCGCGCGCTTAACTTCGCAGTCGGCTCGCTACACCCGCTCGCCTCCGTGAGCGACGCCGAGAGCGGGGCGGAAAACCTGCGCGGGGCGTATTACTGTGTCGAAGGCGACGAGGCGGCGCGGCGGGCGGCCCGACGCATCGTGCGTGCGCTCGGCGGGCACAGTTTCGGCATCAGCCCCGATGACAAGGCGCTCTACCACGCCGTCGCCGTGATGACCGCCGGCCACGTGGTCGCGCTCTTCGATCTCGCCTCCGAACTGCTCGCGCGCTGCGGCCTGACAGGGGACCAGTCGCGGGCCGCCCTGTTGCCGCTATTGTCCAGTGCGGTCGCGAACCTGCGTCACGCCTCTTCACCGGCGCACGCTTTGACCGGGACGTTCGCACGCGCCGACGCCGGGACCGTCCGCCGCCATCTCGTCGCGCTTCGCGAACAAAACGCTCCCACAGCGCTCGCCGTCTACACCCTGCTCGGACGCCGCTCGCTCGAACTCGCGCGCGCGGCCGGCGCGGACGACGAGGCGTTGAATGAGATCGCGCGCCTGCTTGAAAAGAAAGGATGAAGGCGGAAGGATGAAGTAAAGGCAGATTGATCTATTGATTCATTGATTCATTGACCCAATGAACAAATGAATTGATCCTCTTCATCCTTCATCCTTCCGCCTTTATTCTTTCTTCTTGCGCCGCGCGCGGCGTTGGCGTTAGAGTTTTTCCCGCCTTCGAGACATCGGAATCACACTGAGAGGACTCTGACGGGATCCGCTATGCCTATCGTACCCAGCGCGAGTTATAGCCTGACCCTGCGCGTCAGGCTGGCGAGCCGCCCCGGCATGTTGGGCGAGTTGACGACCGCCGTCGGGCAGGCCGGCGGCGACATTGGCGCGATCGACATCGTCAGCGCCGGCCGCGATTCGATGGTCCGCGACATCACCGTCAGCGCCGCTTCGACCGAGCACGGCGCGCAGATCGTGCAAGCGGCGCGCGACGTGGATGGCATCGAGGTCGTCAACGTCTCCGACCGCACCTTCCTGATGCACCTCGGCGGCAAGATCGAGGTCGTCTCGAAGACGCCTTTGAAAACGCGCGCCGATCTCTCGATGGCCTACACGCCGGGCGTCGCGCGCGTCTGCGAGGCCATTCACCGCGACCCCGAAAAAGCCTTCACGCTGACGATCAAGCGGAACACCGTCGCCGTCGTCACCGACGGTACCGCCGTCTTGGGCCTCGGCGACATCGGCCCGGCCGCCGCGATGCCGGTGATGGAGGGCAAGGCGATGCTCTTCAAAGAGTTCGCCGGCGTGGACGCCTTTCCCATCTGCCTCTCGACGAA
>JBOGOY010000560.1:0-3809 GCA_050748185.1 Pyrinomonadaceae bacterium | reverse complement strand
GGGGGGGACGATAACATCCGCCGCGTTTTCCCCCGGCGCAAGTTTCAACACGCTTTGGCTCCCCGTTAACGGACGGAGCAACGTCATGTCTCCTCAACCGACAGCGACGGCGCACACGGCTCATCTCATCACGCGCAAGCTTTTCGCCTGCTCGAACCTCGCTTGGTCTTCTCACGTCTTCACCCGGAGAACCCTTCATGCCAAACTTCACACGACAACGGCTCACGTTAAGAAATTCAGCCGCATACTCGCTCACACTAACCCTCGGCCTGCTCCTCTTGCTGTCTTCTGTGCCCGTCTCACCTTCAGGACAAGTCAGCGCGGAAGGTCAGAAAAGAGAGCTTGAGACAAACTCTCTTTCCGCCCCGGCCAAAAGCATCGCCCCTTTTCTCGAGCCCGCGTTTGGCGAGCCGCACGTTTTGGCTGCCGCTTACTACCGCATCGGTGATCACTTGCAGACCACGCTGATGCTCAACAACAAAAGTCCGCAACCGGCCGAGACGCGCGTGACCGTCTTCAGCATGGGCGGCCAACAACTCGAACTCGCGCCGGTGCTGGTGGCAGGTAATTCTTTCAGCGAGATCGACCTACGCGCGCAAATGGGGGCGAACGAGGCTTTCCATCAAGGCAGCCTCCAAGTGCTGTATCACGGCCAAGACTTGATGATGGGCAGCCAAATCAAAATCGTTGACGAAGCGCGCAGCCTCATTTTCGACGAGCAGTTAGTCGAGCCGGCGGCGATGTTCGCCTCATCAAGGCTGGAAAGCGTGTGGTGGCTGCCGACGCCCGATAGTGAGGTGCGGCTCGCGCTCTCGAACACGACTGACTCTCCGCTCACCGTCACAGCGCGCGTGGACGGCGCTGCACGGCCACAGCGAGAGCCTCTCTCGTTGACGCTGACGCCGCACGAAACGCGCCTGCTTGAATTGCCGCGCGACCTCAGCGAGCAGCACGGCGGCGCGCTCTCGAAAGTCGGCGGCGTCTCACTCGCACACACTGGCAAGCCCGGCGATTTACTGGCCCGCGCCTTCGTCGCACAACCGGAGACCGGCTTTTCTTCGTCTGTCCAATTCATTGATCCGGGCAAGTCCAAGTCATCGACACTGCACGGCGCGGGCTTGCGCCTTGGCGGTCACGGGGTGGGGGCGCTCGCCCCGGTCATCGTCGCGCGCAATGTCGGCGGTGAGGTCACGACCGTGAGCGGACTTGTTCGCTACACTGCGAGCGACGGCACGATGGGCTCCGTCGTCCTGCCGACGGTCCGCCTCGGACCGGGTCAAACGAAGCAGGTCAACGCGGCGAAGGCACTGCACCGCGCCGGGCTCGGCGAGGGCGATGCGGCGGTGGGCTTAGAGTTCGACTACGCGGGCGCGCCCGGCAGCGTCGTCATGGCGGCCTACAGCGTCGGGGGCGACGGCAACCAAGTCTTCCGCGTGCCGATGCTCGACCCTTCGGCGCAGAAGAGCAGCACGGGCGGCTACCCACTCGTCTTCGACGACGCGCGCTCGACCGTTGTCTATCTGAAGAACACGACCGGCCGGGAGCAGCGCTACGTCGCGCACCTCAAGTCCGAGGGCAGCGCCTACATCATCGGGCAGAAGACCATCGAGCCCGGCCAGACCGTGACTTACGACATCCGCGCCCTGCGCGACAAACAGGTGCCGGACGAGCAGGGGAACGTGCTCCCGCCGGAGGCCACGCGCGGCCACTTCAAGTGGTCGGTGATTCTGGGCGAGGAGGACGACGAGCAGTTGGTGATGATCGGGCGCGCCGAACACTTCGACGCCGCCCACGCGATGAGCAGCAGTTACGCTTGCGCGAGTTGCTGCCCGGACAGCACCATTGACAGTTACGTGACCCCGTTCTTCACTGTGGAAGTCTTTGCCGACGATATCGTTGACTTCGACGCCGTTGAGATAAAAGAGGATTGCTACGGCGAGCGGTATGAATCGATCCGCACTTTCAATGTATCGTGGAACAGCAGTGACAGTGAGGTGACCTCAGTCAACAGCTCGGGCACGGTAACGGCCCTGAATGGCGGGGAGTCCGACATCGAAGCTGTCTTCTCGGGGCGCTACTATTACACCCAAGAATGCGTCCCCCAGTACGGTTCGGAGACAGGTGACGCTACCCATGAGATCCAGCCCAACCTCCCGGGCTGCGGCGCTTGCCGCAGCAACCCCGCGACGCAGCGGCCCAGAGGCCGGTTGCGGGTTAAGCCGAGGCTTACCAGCATCACGCCTGCCCGTGGGCTAATTGGCAACCCGACCGCCGTCACCATCCGTGGCCGCGGCTTCGGCTCGAACCCGTCGGTGATCATCGGCGGCATGGGCGTCACCTACTCCGGCAGCGGCGGCTCCGCCACCCAACTGACCGGCGACCTGAACGCCGCGGCGGACGCCACCGCCGGCAACCACACAGTTCAGGTGAGCAACAAGGGACAGCGGAGCAACAGCGTCAACTTCTATGTGCAAGTTCCGTCATCCCTTCAAGTGCTAGTTGCTGAATTGGCCTCGTCACCGAACGGATGTCCATCTAACCTCCCATACGGCACACAGCTTCGCCTTCGCTATCAAGTGAAGGATCAATCAGGTACTGTGATCGCATTCACCCTGCCTATACGGGAAGATTTAACCGAGCTTATAATTCTCGGTGTACGTAACCCAAGCTTCGATGTCCTCAATGGCATGCCAACGGCATCAGGCATGACGGAGAGCGACGGATCGTTCGTAGATAATCCTGTTGGCGTGTGTGCGGGGCCGCCGCCATTCCCTCCGGGCACACGAGCCACATTTAGACAACGGCTCTTTGTTCCTATCGGCTCAAGCACATACGATGTGCGGATAAACGACTTCTCCTTGACTCTGAGAAGTGACTGTGGTGACGAGACAAACGGCTCAGACATTGACGTGAAGAATTGTCCATGATGCCATGGGTTTGTTGAGTAATCCCTCAGTTACGCGCGGAGGCGCGCAAGTAAGTGCTTTATTTCCAGTACTCCCTTGTTGAATTTCCGCGCGTAACTGAGGGATTACGTTTGTTATCTCGCCACGATGCTCATAAGACCCAATGGAGGTTCTGTTATGAAAAAACTTTGTATCGCTTGCCTTTTACTTGTGACCCTCTTGGCAGGAGTCGCAAGCTATGCTCAGACGTTAAGTTACTTTCGGGAGAAGTATGGGCAGCCCGATAGTAAAGGGCTTTTCGCTGTACGCCCTAATATCGTGATGGCGGTTCAAGTTGATAAGAAGGGTCAGGTCTGTAAAGCTTTGATCAAATCTATAAATGAAACCTCACTTTCGGCCTCCAAGCCACGAACAGTTCCATCAAAGTTAATGACAGACATCATTAACGAGGTAGTACCCGTTGCACAGCGTGGCCGACGCGGGCGGACAATTTCACTAAGTGGCGGATGTACTTCTGTTCAAATTGAGGATTATGCAAATGTGAGCATCAAACGAACGCTCATTTGTAAGTCGGAAAACGAGAAAGAAGAGCTTTCAGTAGAAGTTAACTGGAAGGACCGCGGGTGTCAGTAACCCCACGGTCCACGGTGCCGCTCTTGGACCCGGCGGCGATCCCGAGCGGCACCGGCGGCTATCCGTGGCCGCGGCTTCGGCTCGAATCCATCGCTCATCACCGGCGGCACGGGCGTCACCTACTCCGGCAGCGGCGGATCCACCACGCAACTGACCGGCACCCTGAACGTCGCGGCGGACGCCACCGCCGGCAACCACACAGTTCAGGTGAGCAACA
Source organism: Pyrinomonadaceae bacterium (assembly GCA_050748185.1). Lineage (GTDB taxonomy): Bacteria > Acidobacteriota > Blastocatellia > Pyrinomonadales > Pyrinomonadaceae > JACCRA01. Next base: position 53 of record JBOGOY010000560.1, on the reverse strand, counting down.
AGGGACAGCGGAGCAACAGCGTCAACTTCTATGTGCAAGTTCCTACATCATTA
>JBOGOY010000559.1:0-3810 GCA_050748185.1 Pyrinomonadaceae bacterium | reverse complement strand
TTGTAACCATCCGCTTCAGGATCGCGCCGCAGGTAGCCGAAATACTGCATCGCCACGAACGCCCCGTTGAACTCGCGCGCGTTCACCTCGCGGCTCTCCACAATCAGCCGGACCACTTCGGCGCGCGTCCTGTTGTCCGACTGCAAGTCGGAGACGAGTGAGTTGCGCGTGACGCCGGAGACGGGATCGGGCGTCGCGAGCGTGACGCCCGCGTTCGCGAGCACGCGATCGACGAAGACAACATCGGAGAGCGTCGCCGGATAGAGGGCGAGAAATGAGGGACGGTTGACCCACTCGCGGGCGAAGGCGTCGCGCTTAAAGACAACCTCTTCGGAGGTCTGCCCCGTCACCGCGCGCATGTCGGGTGTGATCTCGGCGTAGAGCGGCAAACGCCCCAACGTCGCCTTGTAGAAGAGATAGACGTAAAGCCCTTTCAACTGAAACTCGTCCGAGCGGAAGAAGGATGAGCTAACGATGACCCGATCGCACGCAGCCGAAGGGTTGGCGGGGTCGCGGTTGAACGGATCGTGGCAGCCGTTCAAGGTGTCGAGCCACGACTGGAAGCCCGCGTCTTCCGGCTCACGGGAGAGAAAGTCGAGATACTGCTGCCGGACGAAGAAGGGCGACGCAAGCACGGGATTGGTCCCCCCGGCCGCGTCCGCGTCCGTAATCTGGAGCGTCGCCGTGCGCTGCGGCCCGAGCGTCGCGCCCGCTGGGTTGAAGAGCATCAACGTAACGTTCTCCGCATCTTCCGGGTGCGCGTCGTTGATCAGCGGGACAGCGAAAGTCTTGGAGGTCTCGCCGGGGCCGAAGGTCAGCGTGTCCACGACGGTCGCGTAGTCGCAGCGCGCGTAAGCCGCGGAGCCGCGTGTGTCGCAGCGCACCGCCGCCGGGTCGTCCACCGTCCTATAGTTCACGGAAACCGTCCCCGAAGTGTCGCCCGCGCGCGTGACGGTGACGGTCGCGCTCGCCCCCGCGCCATTCTCGGCGGCGGTGTAAGCAGCTTGGCCGAACTGAATCGTGTTGGGCTTAGCCGACACTTGATAGATCGTGCCGTTCGACAAGGAGACGACGTAGAGGCTGCCGTCCGGGCCGGTCTGGATGTCGGTCGTGATGCCGAAGTCGCGCCCGACGAGTAGGCTCTCGCTCTCCGTGCCGTCGAACTTGTCGTGGTTGTCGGCGACCTTATCGTTCAGACGCGCGTCCGTAAAGCTGAACCCGCGCCGGTCGCCGCCGAGTTTCAGGCGGAAGAGGTAGCCGCCCGCGAGCGTCAGGCGCGAGGCGCCGACGAACAAATCGCCCTCGAATTGCGGCCCGAGAGCGCGGCCGCGCACGAAGCCGAGCGGAGACGGCGCGACGGCGTAACGCCAACTGAATTCCGGGTCGGTGTAGCGCGCGCCGGGAAGCGGATAGAGCCGCGCCCGCGCTTGTTCGGGCGTGTCGGCGATGCGGTCGGGAGGCCAGCGGCTCTGTTGCAGATTGTTGCCCCGGCTGACCTCGATCTGTTTGAACTCGGCGACGCGGCTCATTGGTCCCATCAACTGAATCCACCCGCCGTTAAAGCCGGGGACGACGCGATTCAACTCATCGAACGAGTCGTCGCCGTTCTCCTGCGTCCACAGGTAGCCGGAGACGGGATCGAATGCCATCCCGAAGCCGTTGCGGACGCCGTAGGCGTAAACCTTTTTGACGTTCGTCGCCGCTTCGCCCGCCAAACCTGAATCCACGTTGAAGAAAGGGTTATCCGCCGGCGTCGAGCCGTCGTCGTTGAGGCGCAGGACGATGCCCGACAAGTGCTCGTCGTCCGGCTCCGGCCCGCCGAATTGATCGTCCTGCATGACAGGGCCGTCAGGCGAGACTGAGGGACCAAAGCGCAGATTCTGCAACAGGCCGCGCCGGCCCAGATCACCGACGATGACGTAGAGTTTGCCGTCGGGGCCGAAGCGAATCACGCCGCCGTTATGATTGCCACGATTGGCGTCGTCCTGTTGCAACGCGCGGAGTTGCATGATGTCCGTGCGCTGACTGAGCGTCGCGCCGTCCCAGACGAAACTACTGACGCGGTTGCCCAGCAAGCCGACGGTGTTGATGTCCGTCGTATCGACGCCCGTGCTGCTTTCGGTCCAATAGAGATACACGCGCGGATCAATCGGAAAATTCGGGTGCAGCGCGACACCGAGCAGCCCTCGCTCTGACGCGCTATTGACAGCCAGATCGAGCGCCGGACTACTTTGCGGCACGCCGTTCGTCACGCGCCGCACGCGGCCCGAAGCCTTTTCCAACACAAACAAGTCGTTCGGCCCGATGAAAGCCAGCGTCGTCGGCTGGACCAGTCCGCCGGCGACCGCGCGGACAGTTAAGTTCTGATCGAGCATCGTCGGCCCGGTGACGAGGCTGAACGTGGCGGTGCGCTCTCGCCCACCGCTTCGGGCGATGACGGTCTGTGTAAAATTGCCGAGGGGCAGGTGAGAATTGGTCGCGAAAGTCAGGGTGGAGGTGCGCGGGGTCGCGTCCGTAATCTGGACTGACGCCGGCGAGAAAGTGAAGTCCGCGCCGACGGGCACACCCACGGCGAGTGTCAGTTCGACCGTCCCGGTGAAGCCCTTGGCGGGCGTGACGGTTACGTTGTAGCTGCCGCCCGCGCCGGGCAAAATCGTCTGCGTGGTGGGCGTAACCGTCACCGTGAAATCGCCCGTCGCGCCGGCGGGCTGGATCGAGACGAAATTAAAGTTGATGCTGTCGCCCGAGGTGTTGCCGTCGCCGTTGGCCTGATTGCCCGCATAGTAGAAGAGGACGGGGCCGACATCCTCGTTCGGCGCGGTCCAATTGAAGGTCCAACTCGCGCTCGCTTGCTGCCCTTGAAATGTTCCCGCCGAGGTGTGCTCGACGTACTGGCGCGCGTGGCTGCCCGTGGTTCCCGCAATGACCTGCGTCCGCCCGTCGGGGCCGGGTAGCAGCGTGCCGGCGCGGTTGCCGCTGTCGTCTATCGCAGTCAATTGAAAGCCCCAGCGTTGCCGCGTGGGTGAAGTGTTAGTTTGATTCAGAGTGATCTGGTACGTCTGCCCCGACACGTAGGTCTGTGGCGCAGAGACCGAGACGGTGCCCGAAGGTGCGCCGTCCGGCAGATGACACTCGCGGCAGTCGAACTCGCCGGGCGCGCCCGTGAACCCCGGATCGGGGCCGGAAGAGCGCGCGTAAGCGCGGCGATCGTCCAGCGAGCCGCTGAGCAACATGGCGGCCCCGCCCACGATGAACAGAGCGAGCACAATCAATTTAACGAGTCTGACGTGACGCATTTTTATGACTCATGTTGCGCGCGAGCGCGCAAGAGCGCCGGAGGCGCGGTAGATCAGTAGCCCACACGGCGCAAGCCGTGGGCTACTGTCTGACACTGCTCCGCAGCCCAAACTACCAGCGCGGCGACAGGCGGACTTGGTCGGCACTGACAGAATTTCCCTTACAACAAAACGGCGCGGCCTTCGCCGAAAAAGCACGCGAACGTCACGCCGTATAAAACAGATTCGGACGAGCCCGCCGAGCCTTACAGCATGAAGCCGAGGTTGGCGCTTTGGAAGCGATCGATGAACGGGAAAACCGTCGTCAGATCGTTCTGCGACAGACCGTACCAAGTGGACAGCGTCGCCGCGTACTGCTCGACGGACGAGGTCGGGATCCAGCGCCCGCGCGGATTCGAGCCGCTGTCGGTGTCGTCCGGGCCGCCCATCTGGAGTGTCGGGTACGTGCCGTAGAAGCCGCCGCGCACCGCGCCGCCGACGATGAAGTGATGGTTGCCCCATGCGTGGTCCGAAC
>JBOGOY010000558.1:0-3810 GCA_050748185.1 Pyrinomonadaceae bacterium | reverse complement strand
GTCTTGGGCGAGCACCGCCCGGCCCGCGCCGTGGTCCCGACGAGGGAGTTGCACCACGGCTTCCTGATTGAGATCGAGGCCATCGCGGCGACCTTCGACTGATCGGGGCGAGAGTTGCTGGCCGCGTTGACGACGGAGGGTGAGCTTGGGGCGGAGGGCGATGGCGCGCTCACAAGGCACAGGCCTGAAGGCTCGGGCTTTCGCCTCCTCAGACAGGGAATGAGACACCTTCGTAGATGTCGCGCATCCTGAGGGCACAACCGACGGATTCGAGTGGTAGGTCAGCGTCCGTGTCGATCACGTCGCGGCGGGTCCAAGCGCCGCCGGGCTGGCGGGTGTAAAGCGTCACGCGCGGCGCGTCCTGCGCGACGAGCAGGTACTCGGCGAAGGTTTCAATCGCTTGGTAGGCCGCAAATTTCTCTCCTTGGTCTAGTGTGGCGGTAGTCGGCGACAGCACCTCGACGATCAGGACGGGGTTGACTAGCGCATCAACGCCGTGGATGTGCTGGTACTTAATTTCCCCGCAGGCCGCGCTGGCATCAGGGTAGCGATAGGGCGGCAAAGTTGGCGTCTTGACACACTGATCGCCCGTGAACGCCCGACATCCCCCCCCCTCCAAGCCCCGCCGCAGCCGGTAATGGACGTTGCTTGAGATCTGACCGTGTTGCTGGCTACCGCCGCTCATGCAGACGATCGCGCCGTCCCAATACTCGAAACGCGCGTCGCTCACTTGCTCTAAAGCGAAATACTCGTCCAGCGAAAAGTAGTGGCCCGTCAGGTCTTTCGGATTAGCCGCCATCACAACTCTCTCCTTCCCTTCATAATCGCTTGCCTAGTGTACCCCGCCCGCGCGGATTTTTTAACAGCTATCCGTCCGGCGCAAAAAAGAAAGGGCGACGGCCCCCACCGGCGGCCGTCGCCCTTTGTTGTCTAAATCATCCGCCTCGTGGCTTAGGTCAACTCTTCCACGAGGTTGTCGGCGTCGAAGATGTCGTCGAGGATTTCGAGCATCCCGCGCGCGTCCACCGAGATGGTGCGGTTAACCGACTCGTCGAAGTAGAAGTTGCCGACCAGCGACTGGCGGTTGCCGTCAAACACGAGGCCCACCAGTTCCAAATCCTTGTTGAAGAGCGGCGAACCAGAGTTGCCGCCGATGATGTCGTTGTCGGAGACGAGGTTGAACGGCGTCTTCAACTCGACATCTTTTTTCTTCTCCGCCCAGCGCGGAGCGAGGTTGTAGGGGAACTTCTGGTTGAACTGCTGCGAGCGCTCGTAGAGGCCGCCGAGCGTCGTGAACGGAGCCAACTGCTTGCCGTCCTCGGCGTAGCCTTTGACCACGCCGTAAGAGAGCCGAAGCGTGAAGGTGGCGTCCGGGTAGAGCTTGGTCCCCTCCTGCTCGAACAGCGCCCGCGCGATCTTGGCGTAGGCTCCGCGCTCGACGCTGACGACTTCATCGTCGTAACGCTTGCGCGAGGCGCGCGCCTCGGCGTCGATCGAGCGCGCCAACTGGAGCAGCGGATCGTTCGATGCGTCGATCGCCCGCGCCCCGCCCTGCACGAGTTGTTTGCGGAACGCCGCGTCTTTGAGCTTAGTCCCGTCAATCAATTCGGCGGCGCGCGCCTCAGGCGTCTTGCCCTTCAAGACTTTCTTGACCAGCGCGTGATCCGCCCCGTAAACCTCTTGCATGAAGGCCAGCGAGTCGGCGAGCTTCAGTTTCTCGAAGTCGTCATAGACGGGCGCGGGCGCGGCAAGAGCCGTTTCGAGCGAAGTGCGGCGCGCGTCCGTAAACTCGGGCAAGCGCTCGGCGTTCGGCTTCTGGCTCTCGGCGGCGAGGCGCACGAAACCACGCGCGGCGCCGAAGAGTTGGGTATTAAAGGCGGCGGCCAAGTCCAGCATCCGGCGGTCGCGCTCGTAGGCGGCGAGGCCGCGGCGGGCTTTCGTGATCTGCTCCCATGCGTCGCCGTACTCGGCTTTGCGCTTGGCGTCCGAGAGCACGGCCTTCTGGAGGGCGGCCTCGGCCTTTTGCTTGCGCTCGACGAGAGTTCGATCCTGCAAACCGACGACGCGGCCCTTGACGACCTTGATGCTGTTCTCGACCGAGTTCAACTCATTCTGCGCGCGGCGGGTCTGCTCTTCGCCCCCGGCCATGTACTTCTTCAGCACGTCGCGCCGGCGCTCTAACGAACTGACGATGAGCGGCAGTCCTGTATCGCGCAAAAATTCGAGGTGCGCCACCGTGTTGAGGCGCTCGGTCGAGCCGGGGTGGCCGGAGACGAAGACGAGATCGCCTTCTTTCGCGCCCGACTTGGACCACTTGAAGTAGTTCTCGACCTTGAGCGGTTGATTGTTCTCGTAGACACGGACGAGGCCCATGTCGATGTTGAAGCGCGGAAACTCGAAGTTATCGGGATCGCCGCCGAAGAACGCGGCCTGAAACTCAGGCGCGAAGACGAGCCGCACGTCGGTGTAGTTTTTGTAGCGATACAGGTTGTAGCGCCCGCCCTGATAGAGCGTCACCACGTCGCTCCGCAATCCGGTCGCCTGCTTCGATTCCGCCTCGATCTGGGTGACGGCGGCACGGCGCGCGGCCGCTGCGTCCGTCGCGGACATGCCGGATTTCACCGCCGCGTTGGCGCGTTCGGTCACGTCCTCGATGCTCTGCAAGACGAGCAACTCGTAGCCCGGCAGTTTCAACTCTTCGCCGCGGCTGCGCGCGACGAAGCCCGTCTTGGCGTAATCCTTCTCGGCGGTCGAGAGCTTGCCGACCTCGTCCTCGATGATGTGATAGTTGGTCAGCACCAGCCCTTCGGGCGAGACGAACGAGCCTGAGCCATTGGGAAAGCGCACCGAGGCGAGCTGAGCTTTCTTCAGCCACTCGTCCGTGATCTCAAAGCCGTATTTCCGCTTAATCTCTTCGCGCGGAACTTGGTTGAAAGGCCACATCCCCTCGTCGGCCAGCGCCCGCACGGGGGCGAGCGGTGAGACGAGGAACAGCGCCGCCAACAGCGCGCTCGACAGTCTTTTGCTTCTCATCAGTGTCCTCAAAAAAATGTGAAATTTACTGGGAGTGAAGTTAGAGTATCATAACGTGCTTTCGGATGCCTCTGATTGAGTCCAAAGTCCAAAGTCTGAAAGTGGGCTCTTGACTTTGGACTTTGGACCTTGGACTTTGGACCTATGAACAACGCGGAGATAGCCCACAAACTTGAACGGATGGCGATGCTGATGGAAATTCGCGGCGAGGATCGCTACCGCGTGCGCTCGTACCGTAATGCGGCGGAACTGATTGAGACGTGGGCGACGCCGCTCAGCCAGATCGCGACGGAAGAAGGCTCGAAAGGTTTGCAGGAGTTGCCCGGCGTCGGCAAAGCCATCAGCGGCAAGATCGTCGAACTATTAGAGACCGGCACCTTCGCGGCCTACGACAAGCTCACCGCCGAGACGCCCGAGAGCGTCCTCGACTTGTTGGACGTGAGCGGCATCGGCCTGAAGACCGCCGGCACGCTCTACCGGCAATTCAAGATCACGACGCTCACAGACCTCGCTCAATTCGTCGCCGGGGGCGGGCTGGAACTCGTGGACGGCGTGGGCGAAAAGTCGGCGGAGAGAATTAAGGAAAGTCTGGGGCGGTTGGGTTATCAGCTATGAGTTATTACCACAAGCTAATCTTTCAAGAAGCGCTTAATAATAGACCTCTTGCAAAAGTCTGATAGATGATGCGACAAGTAGCTCACAAGGAAAGGTCTTGATGAGCTACGAACAAATAAAGAAGTTGCGACCCGTTGACTTCAAACGCTACTGCGGAGTCAA
>JBOGOY010000557.1:0-3815 GCA_050748185.1 Pyrinomonadaceae bacterium | reverse complement strand
GCGGCAGGCGTTAATCCTCGGGCGACGCGGGCGTGGCGGCGAGTTACTGTTGCGCTACCTGCCCGTCGCTCGTTTAAGTCAGAACGCGGGTGGTAAACTCGCCTTTCAGTCGGTTGACTGGACCAACAACCTTCCACTGAAGATTTGGGAGGACGCGCAACTCTTGGTCCCCGAGGGACACGACCGCGCGCGGTGGCTCGGGGAATGGCACACAGACCTCGAATGGCTGCGCGCGCTGCACCGGACGCAATACTCGAACGCCTTGATCGGACTGCACGAACAACTCGCGCGACACGACGCGCCCGCCACCGCCGCGGACGTGCCGGGGCTCTCGGCCGACGAGCAACTCATCCGCCGCTTCCGCCGCCGCCAGCGCGCGCTGGTCGAGCCGGAACTGCTCGTGCTCGCCAACAACCACTGGAACTTCGACGTGCGAGGCTTCAATCCCGGCGGCAACCACGGCTCGTTCTTCCGCGTCTCGACACACTCGACGCTGATGTTCTCCGGCGGCGAGAAGACCGGCATCCCGCAAGGCTTCGCCGTCACGGAACCCTACGACAGCCTGAGTTTTGTGCCGACCGTACTGGCCCTGACAGCGCAGACTACCGACGACGCTCCCTTCACTGCCCGCCCGACGCCAGTCGGCTTTAACTCGCCCCCATCGGAGCCTGATATTTCGTCGTATCCCGGCCGCGTCATCAAGGAGATCTTCGCCCCCGCAAGGCCTACTGCCTCACCGGTCATCGGTGGCGGAGCCGTGACGGAGGGCACGCATTGATCGAAGTGGACCGGACGATCGTCGGCGACGACGCCGAAGCAGGCGCGGCGTTGTCAGACGACGCGAGCACCGAGACCAAAAAACCGGGACGCTTCTCCTTCTGGCTGCACACGATCGCCTTCCTGTTCGGCGCGGGGCTGCTGGTTTACGTCGTCAACCGCGTCGGCGCGCAACCGATCTTCGATGCGCTCGGGCAGATCGGGCTTGGATTCTTCCTGCTGCTCGCCATCAGCGGCTCGCGCCACCTGTTCCGCGCGATGTCGATGCGCGCTGCCGTGCCCAGAGAGCATCGACGCTTCGGCCTCTGGCAGGCTTTCACCACCCGGCTGTCGGGCGAGGCCGTCTCGTTCCTCACCTTCACCGGCCCGCTGCTCGGCGAGGCGACGAAGGCGGCGCTCTTGCGCCAGCGGATGCCGCTCACGACTAGCGTGCAGGCTTTGGTCGTGGACAACCTGCTCTACAACCTCTCGGTCGCGCTCTTCATCCTGAGCGGCGCATGCGTGATGATCTTCGCCTACGACCTGCCGGACGTGGCTCACTACGTCCTGCTCGTCATCGCCGCCTGCGCCTTCGCGACGCTCGCCGCTGCCGCGCTCGCGCTCCAGCGGCGCGTGATGCCCGTCACGTGGCTCGTCGAGCGACTCGTCAAACTCGACTTCAAACGCGGCGCGTTGGCGAAACGTGGCGAGCACATCCACCGCGTCGAGGCGAACGTCTATTATTTCTATCAGCACCGGCGCGGAGCCTTTTTCGCCGTCGTCGGGCTGAACCTGCTGGCCCACTCGGCAAGCGTCGTCGAGGTTTACGCGACGCTCCGTCTGCTCGGCTTCAAACCGGCGGCGCACGAGCCTTTCGTCATCGAGTCGCTGACGAAAGTGGTCAACTTCGTCTTCGGCTTCGTGCCGGCGACGATTGGGGTTTACGAAGGCAGCACCGAAATCATTCTCAGAACGCTCGGGTTCGCTGCCGCGACGGGCCTCGCCCTCGCTATCGTTCGCAAGGCCGGGATGGTCTTCTGGACGGGACTGGGTTTAATGATGCTCGCCTCGCGCACCGTGCCGGGGGCCGCGCGCCGCGTCGTCGATCGCCACCCGCGTTTACAAAAAGCTATGGACAATCTCGTACTGTCGAACATCACGCACCGGCCGGCGCGCACGCTCGTCACCGCGCTCGGCATCGCTGTCGGCGTCCTGCTCATCGTCTTCACGGTAGGGCTGGCGCATGGAGTTTTGCGCGAGCGCGGGCGGCGCGAGTCGGAAGTCGGGGCGGAACTGCTGGTGCGCGCCTCGGGCACGACCGGCTTCGGCGGCTCGCAACCCTTCGCGATACCGGTCGGGCACGCGGCGGAACTTGCGCGCATCGAGGGCGTGCGCGCCGCCGTGCCCCTCGGGCAGCGGACGGCGAGCAGCGAGAGCGGCTTCGGCGTCCGGCTGGTGGACGGCATCAATCACGAAGAGTACGCGCGCCTCGCCAACCTGCGCGTGACGGCGGGCGAGCCGTTGCCCGACGCGGGCGGCGACGTGGCGATTGTCGATCAAATCTGGATCGAGCAGCGCAAGGCGAAGGTGGGCGACACGTTTCAACTCTTCGATCGCCCGTTCCGTATCGTCGGCATCTACGAGCCGCCGGGCGGCGCGCGCATCAAAATCCCGCTGCGAACGATGCAGAACGAAGTCGGCAGCGAGGGATACTGTTCGAGCGTCCTTGTCGCCGCCCTGAACCCGGCGGAACAGGACAAGGTGGCCGAGCGGATTCATCAACAATTCCCCGATGATCAGATCATCTTCACACGCGACCTGCCAGAGCTTTACGCTTCGGGCGTGCCCGCGCTGAACGTCTTTCTGAGCGTCGTCGTCGCCGTCGCCGCCGCGATCAGCACGCTCGTCATCCTGCTCGCGATGTACACCACTGTCACTGAACGCACACGACAGATCGGCATCCTCAAATCGCTCGGCATGTCGAAGGCTTCAATTGCGTGGGTCATCGAGCAGGAGGCGTTAGTGGTGAGCGGCCTCGGCGTCTTGCTCGGCCTCGTGCTGGTCTTCGCGGCGCGCTTCGCGGTGATGCGGATGTCCTCTCTGACCATCGAGATCGAGCCGAAGTGGCTCTTGATTTCACTCCTCATCGCCGTCGCCGGCGGCACTGTCGGCGCGCTCTACCCCGCCATGCGCGCCGCGCGGCAGGATGCGGTCGAGGCTTTAAGCTACGAGTAAAGGTTTCAGGTTTCAGGTTTCGGATTATCGGGTGGGACAGGGCTTATTCATTCTTCGCGGATGACTTCAGTCGCACGGCGTTCACCGCGGAGACGCAGAGAATCGCGGCGAGCCTTGATCAATTTCTCGGCGCACGTCTGCGCTCTCTCCGCGACTCCGCGGTGAATTAACCCTCTGCCATACCATGACGTGCCTCCTTCGCCACCCCGGCGCGGGTGTTACAATGGCCGGCAAGTGAGACCGCAAGCGTCATGAGCCGACAGGAATTACAGTTCAAACCCGATCCGGTAATCGAAGCTTACAAGCGTGACGTGGACCGCACGTTGATCCGCGAAAACCTGCGGCGCACGGTCGAAGAACGTTTCGAGCAGTTGAGGCGCTTGCAGGAGTTCGCGGAGGAGTTGCGCCGCGTGGCACGCGAGCGTGAGGGGCCGCGATGACCGACTTCCGCGCGTTGCTCCGGCTGCTGGCCCAAGCCTCGGTCGAGTTCGTCATCGTCGGCGGCGCGGCGGCCACCGCACACGGCTCGGCCCGACTGACCGAGGACTTAGACATCGTTTACCGCCGCACGCCGGGAAACGTGTCGCGCTTGGTCCACACGCTGGCCCCCCACGAGCCATACCTGCGCGGTGCTCCACCGGGTTTACCCTTCCGCTGGGACGAGCAAACCATTCAGAACGGTCTGAATTTCACTCTGACCACCACGCTCGGCGCACTTGACCTGTTGGGCGAGATCACGGGCGGCGGCGGTTATGAAGACCTGCTGCCACACTCGATCCGGCTCCACCTCTACGGAGTCGAGTGCTGCTGCCTCGGCCTTAAGC
>JBOGOY010000556.1:0-3819 GCA_050748185.1 Pyrinomonadaceae bacterium | reverse complement strand
GACAGGTAACGGGTGAAAAGCAACAGGTCTTTTCCTGTCACTTGTCACCCGTCACCTGTCACCCGCCCTTTACCTCCTGCGCCCGGCCCCGAACGCGCGTGGGCCTTGCAGCGCGGCGTCGGCCGAGAGTTGGCCGCCGCCCGAGATCAACAGCGCGACCGCCATGCCCATCAACGCGACCGTGTACTCAATGCCGGTCGGCATGAAAAACGCCCCCCAGTGGACGCCGACCATTGCCACGAACATCACGCACGCCAACATGAAGGCCCCGACGCGCGTCAGCAACCCGAGCAACACCAACACGCCGCCGACCAGTTCGGCGAGCGCCGCCGCGCCCATCCAGAGCCACACGGGCCTGAGGCCCATCGGAGCCTGCGGGGCTGCGGCGAAGGCCGCCAGCCCCTTCCCGCCCCACACCCCGAAAACTTTTTGCGCGCCGTGCCCGATGAAAACCGCCCCCAGCGCCAGACGCACCGGCAGGGGGAACCAGACCGCGGCCGTCTCGATCAAACGTCGAAACATCTACACGTTCCTTTCCGTGGCGCGGCCCTCTGCTGTTGCGCGCCACACGGGAGAGAGTATCGGAATTATAATTGAGTTGGTGAAATCAAAAGCCGTCGGCGAATGAACAGTTCACGCCCCGCGCGCCGCCCTTCAATTCACTTGCCGGATGATTGCTGCCAGCGTCTGTTTTATCACAGTTGGGCGGCGAAGCGGAAAAGGCTCGCTTGTTTGCTCAGATCAATTCAGACTCGGAAAATGAGCCACAGAGGTCACGGAGCGCACTGAGAATGAGGAGCAATTTTGGTAAGATTCCGCTCCTCTGTGGACTCTCTGTGCTCTGTGGGTTAACTCTTCGGAGGACGACTAAACCTTTCCGGCGCGCCTCAGCGGTCGCCGACGCGGCAAGTTTTAATTCCGCCACCCTTTTCTGATTTTGCCTGCCTTTAGGCTACACTGCCCGCCACCCCCAAATCATGCAAGAAGGATCACAGATGAAAAAGACCGCGAACCCGTCTTCGCCGCGCCGGCTGACCATCACGCGCATCCGCCAGCAGGGGCGCGACACCCGCTCGTTCGACATGCGCCCCGCCGCCGCCGACACGGCCGCGAAGGGCGACGCCGCCACCACCCGGCCGCGCGTCACCTACCTGCCGGGACAGGTGGCGGTGCTGCGCCCGGGCGCGCAAAGCCTCCCGTCTTATTTCGCTTTCGCCAGCGCGCCCGACGACCCGGAACTTGAGTTCCTCATCAAGCGCACCGACGGCAAGCCCGGCGACGAGGGGCCGACGCTCTACCAGTTGAAGGAGGGTGACGAGGTCGAACTGGTCGAGGTCGCCGGGCACGGCTTCCCGCTCGGCGAGCACGAGGGCCGCGACCTCGTCTTCGTCGCGATGGGGACGGGCGTCGCGCCCTTGCGCTCGGCCCTGCGCCACGCGCTCGGCCGCCCCGAAGACTTCGGCCAGATCGTCGTCCTCTACGGCGCGCGCACGCCCGAAGACTTCTGCTACCAAGATGAGGTCGAGGCGTGGCAGGCCGCCGGCGTCGAACTGCGCCGGGTCATCTCGCGGCCCGACGGCTATGAGTGGGCCGGCTCGATCGGCTACGTCCAATCGCTGCTGGATAACGTGCTGCCCGGCCTCTCGGATCCGCTGGCCCTCGTCTGCGGCTCGCCCGAAATGATCGCACACACCCGCGACCGCCTGCATGAAATGGGCCTCGCGCCGGAGAACATTCTGACGAATTACTGAGGGCAATGACGTGTGAGAGGAAAAGACAGGCGTGAACCCGCTCGATTTTGCTCGGGGCTAGAATTTCAAATTGATGAGTGTATCGCTGAAGCAGTTAATCGAGACGGGGAACTTTGGTTCAGTGCGTTTAGGCATGAGTCGGGAGCAAGTTGAAAACTCTTTGGGAGCGCCTGATGATGTGGGCTGCACCTCGCGGAAATATCCCAAGCCCTCAATCTGGAAGTATGGCGATATCGAGCTACATTTTGTCCCCGACGCTGATCGCTTGTTCCAGATTTACATGGACGACTTCGACATGCCGTCTGGCGGAAAGTTGGTCGGTTTTGATCCGTGGATTATCCGCCGCAGTCTCACGCTCTCGGAGGCAGAGGAATACTTAACCCAAAGCGGTATTACTTACGAAGTAGGAGATCACGAACTTGAGGATAATTATTCTACATGCGTGGTGGCAGGTGTCGGAGTAAAGCTCATCTTTATGGGCGAGGATATGAGTCTGCATGTCGTGTCTTACCATGATGCCGCCATCAAACAGCCACGTACTTCTATAACGCTATGCGGCCAACCGCAAAGCCGCTTGGAAGCTACATAGTTCTCTGAATTATTTTTGTTCTTACTCACCTGTCACTCATCACGGATTTCCTCCTGTGACGATCGGCAAAGTGCCATAGCCGCCGGTTCCTTCCCCACCAACTGCCGTTAATTTTACACAGCGAATTACGCGCAGGCGGCACGCCGCCCACTCACCGACGGGAGTCATTCAACGTGCTTCAGATTTTTACATACGCCCGCGCCTTATTAACTGGCGCGCAAAGCGCCGCCCTGTGGCGCGGGCTGACGATAACCCTGCTGCTCTTTTTCGCCGCGCCGGCGCGGGAGAAAGAGTCGCAGGAGATTGCTGTCACCCCCGAGACACAAAAGGCGAGCAGGCCGCGCCGCGTCGCGCCAGTCGTGACGGCAAATCAAGCTGTAGCCGCCGCGGCGGATGATGCGAACAGCGTCTCGGACAGTGATCAAACGCCGTTTGAGCCCGTAACCGATTCGGCCACTATCCTGCGCGCGGCGCGCAGCATCTACGTGCGGCAGCAATCAATTTACTTCAAGCCAGAGGAGTTGGAGAACGTGCTCCGGCGGCGTCCGGAGTTTCGGCAGTGGGAGTTGTTACTCACGCGCGACGAGACGAGCGCCGACCTCGTCATCGAAGTCCGCCGCAAAGCCTTCACCACTAAGTTCGTCTTCACCGTGCTCGACCCGCGCACGCAGACGGTCGTCGCGAGCGGCCGGGTCAGTTCGCTCTTCGGCGACCTCGAATCGAAAATTGTCAGCAGCTTCGTCAAGCAACTCCGGCGCGTGCGCCCGCTGCCCGCCGCGCCGTAAAATTGGCGGCCGAGATTTAACTTGAAGATGCCTTTAGACCGATCTGATGCCCGACATTAACTACCACGATCGCCACTTCGCCCCCGTCAACAATTCGGAGAGTGGAGAGGTGAGCGGCGCGACCCGTTTCCACTACCGGCAGCGCGGCGAACACCTCGTGTGGGCCACCTACGAGGGCGGCGAGATTCTCTTCGGCACGCTCGTCGCCAACGTCATCGAAGGTGGCGCGCTCGACATGCGCTACCAGCACGTCAACCGCCGCGGCGAACTGATGACCGGCCGCTGCCGCTCGACACCTGAAGTGCTGGCAGACGGGCGGCTGCGCCTGCACGAGAGTTGGCAGTGGACGTGTGGGGACCAGTCGGCGGGGACTTCGGTGCTGGAAGAGATCAAATTGACGGGCGATTAAGTGAGGCGAGACACGACCGCGCTGCGCTCCGTTTTCACCACGGAGGCGCGGAGGAAGCGCGGAGGAAGCGCGAGGCAAAGCATTAGCCCTTCCGCGTTAACTCCGCGCGATCTCTGCGCCTCCGCGGTGAATGGCTTAGGGCAATACGCCAGTTTCCGGCAAATCCCTTGAACAAGCGTCCGGGAACGAGCCCCGCCCGAAGAAGACGTGCCGCGCGACGCGGTCGAAGGGCGGCAGGTGCGTGAGGCCGCAGGCCAATTCCAACATCCACGCCCGATCGAGCCC
>JBOGOY010000555.1:0-3824 GCA_050748185.1 Pyrinomonadaceae bacterium | reverse complement strand
CTTTAATCACCGGCATCGCCCGCCCGCACGGGCACACGTCGGCGTCCCACACGGCGAGGTCTCCCAGCCGGTAGCGGACCAGCGGCTGATACTCGCGCGTCAAACTGGTCGTCACCACTTCCCCCACTTCGCCCGGCTCGCAGGGCGCGCCGTCGGGGCGCAAAATCTCTACCACCGAGAAATCAGGGCTGACGTGCAGCCGGCCCTCGGCGCACTCGCTGGCGAAGATGGCGTTCTCGACCGTGCTGTACTCTTCGTACACGCGGCAGCCGTAAGCCGCTTCCAGCACGCGCCGCATCTCCGGCGTCACCTTCTCGCTCTGCGTGACGACGCCCTTCATCCGCGGGGCGCTGAGACCCTGCTCTAAAATCAGTTGGGCCAGCATCGAGTGGGAGACGGCGTACCCGGTCAGCCAGCGAACACCGTGCCGCCTGAGCGCCTCGACGTAACGCGCGGCGGTCTCGGGCCGCAGATGAAATGGCGAGAGGTAGGCTTGCCGCTCCGCCAGATTGAAACGGTAGAAGGGACCAGTGCTTTCCGGATCGGGTTCCACCATCCGGCCCGAAAAGGTCGCGCGCGGCAGCTTGAAAGAGACGCCGGCCCACCCGGCGGAGCGCGCCTCGCGCAGCGCCATGCTGTCGCGCACTTCGGCGACGGTGCGGACGCTCGTGATCGGCGTCCCCGTCGAGCCGCTGGTGTGCGCGACCTGCCGGTGGCGGGGCCGCATGTCCTCTCGCAGAAACGATTCCGACGACTGGCGCAGCGGCTCTTTATCCAGCAAAGGAAGTTCGCTCAAACGCCCCGCTCGCGCGGCGGCCTTTTCCTCCTCGCCCCACGCGCTGCGGTAATAAGGAACGTGAGTCGCGGCCCCGCTCAGCACTTCGCGCAGGCGGTGCTGCTGCCACTGCGCCCACTCGCGCGCCGTGAATCGTTCGCGCTCGCGATAGCCTCTCACGTAGCGCGCGTGGCCCCTGCCGAAACGCAGCCAGCGCCAGTACAGGCCGTAGGCGCTGACCGCCCCGTGCTGCGCGGCGACCGGGAGGCGTGTGTAGAGTGCGTCGAAACGTCCCATAGTTGTGCTTTCCGCGGACGGCGAGTGACGGCCGCTTCCGGCCGGACGGCCGTGGCCGCGAGCCGCCTTCGGCTAAGTCTTCGCGTTTCACTTCGCCGGAGACGGCGTGGGGCGACCGTCGGCGACAGCCGTCAGCAGGCTCTCCCAACGCGGCAGGATGGAAGACCAGTCGAACTGCTCGGCCTTCCGGCGGCCGTTGCGGGAAAGGCGTTCGGCCAGTTCCGGCTCGGTCAGGAGGCGGCGCACTGCCGCCGCCATCGCTTGAGCGTCGCCGGGTGGCACGAGCAGGGCGTCGTGTTCGTGCTCCAACAGATAAGGGATGCCGCCGACGTTCGTGCTGACGACGCACAACCCGCAGGCCATTGCCTCCAGTACGCTGACTGGGGTGTTATCGACGTTCGTCGTGTTGAGAAAGATGTCGCCCAGAGCGAGTTGGCCCGGCACTTCGGCTTTCGGCACTCCGCCCGGTAGCAGTAACCTCTCGGCCACGCCCGACTCCGACGCCGCGCGCTCTGTCCGCTGCCGGCTGCCGTCGCCTTTGTCGTGGCCGATCATGTTCAGTCGCGCCTCCGGAAAATCCGTGGCGAGCAGCGCCAGAGTTTCCACGGCCAGTTCCGGGTGGTAGATGTCTCGGAAAGCGCGCAGCCAGACGAGCCGCGCTTCCGGGTGTCGGCGCGCTCTGAAAGCGTAGCGTTGCACATCCAGAGGGTTAGGCAGCAACAGCAGATCGCGGCGATGGCGCGACATCTCTTCCAGCAGGTAGCGCGAGGGCGTCGTCACGGCGGCGGCCGAGTTCAAGAGTCGCCGCACGCGGCGCGGCCAGCGGCGCGCGAAGTTCGGCAGGTTGCCGCCGTGCAGCGTCAGCACGAACGGCTTGCCCGCGAGCCACAGCGCGCCGCACGCCGCCTCGGCCCAGACGAAGGCCGGCCCGCTGAACACATCCACCTGTGCGATCTGGTAATCAAGACGCCTCCGCCAAGCGGTCGCGACCACGTCGCACAGGCGCGCGAGGCGGCCCGGCTCTTCGGAAGTAGTCAGCACCGGCCAGCCGGCGTCAGACAGGCGCGCGGCCAACTCCTCACACACGCTGCGGTGGTTCAGGGCCGCCGATAAAAAAGTTCCGACCAACAGGACGGGACTCTTCCCTGCCGCTCTGACCGAAGCGCCGGCGACGCTCAAATGGTTAAAGGCGACTCGGCTCGACACTCGCGCGCTCCTTACCAGTAAACGACCTGTGGGCCTTGCTCGGCCCGCCGTCTGCTCTCGTCCGCGGCGGCGCTTTCCTCGCCGAGCGCAAAGGTCGCGAAGGCGAGGCCGAAGACGAACGAAGGGGCCACCATCCGCATCGCCGCGTTGAGCATGAACAGGAATGACCAGCCGATCAGCGCCGCCACCAGCGCGCGGCTCCTGACGCTGCCCGCCTGCCGGAAGCACTGCGCGCCCGACAACAGCAGCGCGACGAGCGCGGCGAAGCCGAAAGCCCCGTGCTCCGACAGCAGGCGCGAGAACTCCGTGTGTGCCACCAGCATCAACTCTTCGCGCAGCGCCGTCGCCTGCCCCGGCCCGACGCCGAAGATGGGGTTGTCGGACCAGATGTTCAAATCGGCCACCAACAAATCCCAGCGCCCCGTCGGATCGACGTTCTCGAAGCGCGCCGTCAACGCCCCGTCCGTGAAGGCATCAAGTTGCGGCAGCACTAAGTAATTCGCCGACGCGAAGAGCAGCGCGGCGGCGATAACTAAATTAAAGCGTGCCCGCCCATCTTTCAGCAGGAAGACGAGGGCGATCAGGGACGCGCCGACGGCGTTGTACAATCCGCCGCGCGAGAAGGTCATGGCCGCTTGCATGCTGAAAAACGCGATCACCCCGAACATCAACAACTTGAGCCGCCGGCTTTCCTCTTCGTACAACGCGCAGAACAGCGCCAGCAGCACGCCCAAGCCCAGAATCGCGGAGACTTGATTGGGTCCGAAGCCGCCGGTCACTTCCCGGTTCGATTCGCCCGTGAACACAATCTCCGGGTTCGTCAAAATCGTGAAGACCGTGATCGCGGCGATGCCGAAGATGGGGCCGAGCGCCGACAGGAACAGTCGCCGCAAGTCTTCCCGCGAGAAGGTCAGGTGGGCGAAGAATCGCGCGCTGACGAGTAGCGCCAACGGTCCCGAAAGGTTAAAACTGATCGGCTTTCTGGCCCCCGCCAAGCCAAACTCCATCAGGACCGGCAACACCGACGGCAGCAGCAGCGCGAAGTACCATGCCGGCAAGGCTGCCCCTCTCGCACTCCGCAGGCGTAACAGCGCCAGCACGAAGACGAGGGCGGTCGCGTACTTGCCGGTCTCCCACAGGACTTGCGCGTCCGCCATCCGCCACAGCACTTCCGCGCTCACGACGTAAGCGCCCGCGTAGGCCACGTGCTTCAGTCGCCGCCCGAAAACAGCCAGCCACAGGCTGACGGCGATCGTAGCGAGGGCGTGCAGGCTGGCGACTTCCGGGAAGTTGAACATCAGGATCGCCAGCGGGGCGTGCGCGGCGCCGAAGATCACCAGCCCCCGTGTCGAAAGTAATGGCGCGCCCGCGCGCGCCGCCCTCGGCGCGTCGGCCAGTTGGAACTGTTCCGCCGACAACATCATGCCTTAACTTTCTCCGCCCCGCGGGCTGAGCACGGATTCGTACACCTCGCAGACCTGCCGGATCACCGTGCCGGGACTGTAAGCTTCGCCGACCCGCCGCTTGAACTCGCGCCCGAACCGGG